>RFNX01000309.1 GCA_009926905.1 Flavobacteriales bacterium | reverse complement strand
CGTTTTATTAATGTTGTTTGACAGCTACTTGAAATTTTGTTTTTGAGCCATTGAACTGATACCAAAAATTGGTTTTCTCAATTGAAGCCTTTTTTATAAAACTCAATACCAAACCATTTTGCTAACGTCAACAAAATGGTCAAGATATCTTGCTTTGAGATGTTTCAAGAGCGATTTTTCCTTTATCAACTACTTTCATAAGGAAAAGAGAGTGTTTTAGAAAAGCAATATTGGTTTTAATATTGTCCTATTGATTTTGAATGAATTTTTCTATTTATTTCATTCAATGATAAATATTCCTTACATTTGTTTACAACCTTATGAACCAATTAAACCAACATATAAAATACGGTGAAGTCTATCGGAGATCTGATTTGGAATATTATTCTAACTCAATAGATAGACATTTAGCTGAATTAACCTCTGAAGGAATATTGATTAAACTAAGTCAAGGGTTGTATTATGCACCACGAAAATCAAAATTTGGTGTTGTTCCACCAAGTGATCATATATTAATTGAGCGATTTTTGAAAGATGAGGATTTCCTTTTACTTTCTCCTAATATGTATAATAGTCTTGGTGTCGGATTAACTCAATTGTATAATATTACTTGGGTTTATAATCATAAGCGAAAAGGAAAATTTGAGTTGAACGGTAAACAATTTGAATTCAAACTAAAAACATCTTTTCCAACAGCGGTCACCAAAGAATTTCTTTTGGTAGATTTATTAAATCAATTGGAATACTTGGCTGAGGAACAAGATGTGGTGCTAAATAAATTACCGTCTAAATTGAAAGAGTTTCATTTGACTGAACTAATGAAGACTACCCAACAATACGGTTCAGGAAAAACAAAACGCCTATTAAAATCGCTCATCCGAAAACATATTTCCAATGAATAGATTTATACATCAAGATCCTGAGTTTAACGATTTACTTGCTATTGTTGCCAATGAAAAGAAAATCGATATTGCCTTGATTGAAAAGGACTATTGGATAATGCACATATTGTATTCTCTGAAGCAACAGCATATAGAATTTGAATTAAAGGGTGGAACTTCCTTATCTAAAGGATTTGGACTTATAAATCGGTTTTCAGAGGATATTGATATTCACATTAAAACAAATTTTGGATTACCAACTGAAGGGAAAGCGGATAAACCAGCAACTAAAAATGCTCGAAAAATATTCTATGATATCCTTGCATCCAAACTTGAAATAGATGGAGTTATTAACATAGAAAGAGAATATGAATTTGATGATCTTGACAAATATAGAAGTGGAGGAATTAGAATTTTCTATGAAAGTTATACCCAATCTATTCAAGGATTAAAAGATGGAATTCTATTAGAGGTAGGATTTGATCAAGTTACCCCAAACCAACCAGTGGACATTTCCTCTTGGATTTGGCAACATTTGGAAAAAAGCGGATTAGATAAGGAATATAAGAATAATGTGGCAAGCGGAGTATTGTGTTATCATCCAGGTTATACACTCATTGAAAAACTCCAAACAATTATTCGCAAATACCGAAATCGAGAGAACGATGGAAATTCTAATGTCAAAAACTTTATGAGACAGTATTATGATGTCTTTTGTTTGTTACAAAACCCTGAAATAATCCAATTCATTGGAACTGAAGAATACTTAAAACATAAGGCACTGAGAATTAAAGGAGCAGATAACGAAATCCCTTTATCGGAGCATCCAGCACTTTTATTAAGTGAGGAATCAATCAGAAATTCATTTGCCCAACAATACAAATCAACAAGTAACCTCTATTATAACGGGCAACCTGATTTTGACATTCTAATCTCAGGGATAAAGTCTCATATCAGTAAATTCTAATTATTGAAAATCTCGAAGATACGTTCTCTGTGTAAACTTTTGTTTCAAATTAAGACCGTTGCAAAACTGTTTTACATATTAACAACTTGATTGTCAATAATTAAGGTTGTTTTCTGGTTGTTTTTAGCCTAGTTTTTCTTATCTTTATGTATGAAAAATGAACAAAATATTGGTTTTGCGGATTTTCTAACAGCAAAACGAAAAATCAAACAAGAATTTTTTAATCAAGTAAATCTCATTGTTGATTGGCGACCTATTTCAAATATTATTAATAAACATTATTCAAAAGGCACTTCTGTTACTGGTCGTCCAAGCTATGATGGTTTGATTTTGTTCAAAATGACTTTACTTCAAACGTGGTATGGACTAAGTGATTATGAGGTCGAAGATCGAGTAAATGATAGTATTTCATTCAGTAGATTTGTTGGGGTAAGTTTAGATGATTCAGTTCCAGACCATAGTGTTATAAGTCGTTTCCGTACCGAATTGACTGAAAAAAAAGTGTATGAAAAGTTGTTTAAAGAATTAAACAAACAGCTTGAAAAACATAAAATCATTGTCAAAACAGGAGTTATAGTAGATGCAAGTATTGTTGACTCCCCATACAAACCAAAAGGAATAACAACTTTTGAAATTGAAGAAGATAGAGCAGAAACAGAACGAAGCGATGAACAAAAACAAAAGGAGGAAGAAACTCACAAGGAGTTGAAAAAACAACAGAAAACAGCAGATCCTGAAGGTCGCTGGATAAAGAAATCTGGTAAAACTCGATACGGATACAAGAAACACAAAGTGACTGATCAAGAAGGACTAGTGCTAGGAGTTTTAACAACTCCTGCTAATGTAAACGAAATTTCAAATCTTGAAGAAGTCCTTGATACAGCAGACATTCCAGAAGGTAGTTATCTATATGGAGATAAAGGATACAAATCAGCAAAAAACGAAGAACTTCTTAAAGATAAAAAACTAAAAAGTAGAATTTTAAGCAAAGCAACAAAAGGAAAACCGTTAACTGAAAGAGAAAAATTTAGAAACAAACTGATCGGGAAAATTAGATTTAAAGTCGAGCGAACTTTTGGCAGCATTAAAAGATGGTTTAACTCTACTTGTTGTAGGTATATTGGGTTAGAAAAAATGCACACCCAAAACTTAATGGAATCAATGGCCTATAATTTATATAGGTCTCCTGGGATAATTATGTCCAATTCACTCAAAATGGCAAAATAATGAAAGAAAATAGTACTAATAGCAGTCAAAGTTCATAAAAATGAAGAAAAAAGAACCAAAAATGAGCTAAAACCCAAAAAAAATCGATTCAAAAAAGGCATTTTTAAATTCTTAAAGTTTTGCAACGGTCTT
>RFNX01000383.1 GCA_009926905.1 Flavobacteriales bacterium | reverse complement strand
GGTTGCAGTAATTTCAAATGGAACTGCTGTTTTAGGTTTGGGGACATTGGTCCTGAAGCATCAAAACCTGTAATGGAAGGTAAAGGTTTACTATTTAAAATTTTCGCTGACATTGATGTTTTTGACATCGAAGTGGATGCGAAAGATCCTGAATTATTCATACAAACTGTCAAGGCGATTGCTCCAACTTTCGGAGGAATCAATCTAGAAGATATTAAAGCACCAGAAGCGTTTGAAATTGAACGACGTTTGAAAGAGGAATTAGACATTCCTGTTATGCACGACGACCAACATGGAACAGCTATAATTTCCTCAGCTGCTTTATTAAATGCCTTGGAATTAGCAGAAAAGAAAATTGAAGATGTGAAAATCGTTGTGTCCGGTGCAGGACCTTCTGCTTTAGCATGTGCTAAATTGTATAACTCGCTTGGTGCTAGATTGGAAAACATTTTCATGTACGATTCCAAAGGATTGATTTCAAAAAACAGGACAGATTTAGATTCTATTAAACAATTTTTTGCAAATCATACCGAAGACATTCCTTTTGCGAAAGCGTTTGAAAATGCGGATGTGTTTTTAGGTCTTTCGCGCGCTGGATTGGTTTCAAAAGATATGATTGCAGTGATGGCGAAAGATCCTATTGTATTTGCGTTAGCGAATCCAGAACCGGAAATTTCCTATAAAGACGCGACTTCGGTACGCAAAGATATCATTTTGGCGACTGGGCGTTCCGACCATCCTAACCAGGTGAATAACGTGCTTGGTTTTCCTTTCATATTTAGAGGCGCATTGGATGTTCGAGCAACAACTATCAATGAAGAAATGAAATTGGCAGCTGTAAATGCGATTGCAACCTTGGCAAAAGAAACGATTCCCGAGGAAGTGATTGAAGCATACAATGAAAAAAATATTTCTTTTGGACGCGAACAATTGATTCCAAAACCTTTAGACCCTCGTTTGATTTACTACGTTGCGCCAGCTGTAGCAAAAGCTGCAATGGATTCTGGTGTGGCAAAAAATCCAATAAGTGATTGGGACGAATACGAAAATCAGCTTAAAAATCGCCTGGGATTAAATAATAAATTGGTACGAAATATCACTTCTAAAGCGCAACGCAATCCGAAAACGGTTGTTTTTGCAGAAGCGGATAATATTAAAATTTTGAAAGCGGCTCAAATTGCTTTTGATGAAGGAGTTGCAATTCCTGTACTATTGGGTAAGAAAAATCGCATTCACAAATTAATTGAAGAATATTCGATTGAATTACCTGATGTTCTTATCATCGACCCAAAATTGGAGGAAGAAGAAAAACGAAGAATCACTTACGGTAAAGCTTTCTTTGAAAAAAGGAAACGCAAAGGAATTACCGAATTTGAAGCTGTTCAATTGATGCGTGAACGTAATTATTTTGGAGCCATGATGGTGGATCAAGGCGATGCTGACGCAATGATTACTGGTTTGACAAGAAGTTACCGTTCCTCTGTTCGTCCTGTGATTCAAACAGTTGGATTAGAAAAAGATGTAAATACTGTTTCAGGATTATATATTTTGAACACAAAACGTGGCCCAATGTTCTTGGCAGATACAACAATTAATTTGAACCCAACTGCTGAACAAATCGCTGAAATCACGAATAACGTAGCTAAAATCGTTCGAAAGCTTCAAATCATTCCAAAAATTGCTCTATTGAGTTATTCCAACTTTGGTTCATCTCCAGGTCCGGATTCAGAAAAAATGGGAAAAGCTGTTCAAATTTTGCACGAAAAATATCCGAATCTGATAGTTGACGGTGAAGTTCAAGCTAATTTCGCATTGAATTCAGATTTGATGAACGAGAAATTTTCTTTTTCGCATTTAGCTAACAAACAAGTAAATACATTGATTTTCCCGAATCTGTCTTCTGGAAATATCGCATATAAATTGTTGCAACAAATGACAGACAGTGATGCAATTGGTCCAATACTAGTAGGTTTGAAAAAATCAATTCACGTTTTACAATTGGGTTCGTCTGTAAGGGAAATTACGAACATGGTGAAAATCGCCGTTATTGATGCACAAAACAAATAACAAATTATGATTGGTTCTTTAAACGGAAGATTAATTGAAAAATACCCAACTGAATTACTAATTGAGTGTGGCGGAGTTGGTTATGAAGTGAAAATTTCATTGAACACTTTTTCGCAACTTTCAGAAAGTGAATCAATAAAAATATTTACAAAACTAATCGTACGCGAAGACGCTCACATTTTATATGGGTTCAACACAAAAGACGAACGCGAAATGTTTAATTTATTGATTAGCGTTTCTGGCATCGGTCCAAATACCGCTTTAATCATGCTTTCTTCCTTAAGTTCGGAAGAAATTGCAATTGCTATTCAAACGGAAGATGTTCCAACAATACAAAAAGTGAAAGGAATTGGAGCTAAAACGGCTCAACGTGTGATTATTGATTTGAAAGGAAAAGTGTTAAAATTCAGTTCGGAGAGCGAAAATATGTTCTCGAAAAACAATACAAATAGATTTGATGCGTTAACTGCATTAGTTTCCCTCGGATTTGACAAAAAATCTGCTGAAAAAGTATTGGATAAAATCGATACAGGAAATGAAACAGTTGAACAATTAATTAAAGGTGCACTTAAGTTGCTGTAAGAGATTGATGAATAAGAAAAAATTAATTTGGTTACAAAATTGGATGATTAATATAATTGTATTAATTGTTCTTTTATTTTTTTCATTGGAGGTGGCGGCGCAAATTGACCCAGATTTGCCTTTTCCTATAATAAACCCAATGAATCCTACACAAAATTTACCTCAAAGTTTTGATTTAGGTGACCCAACTTCTTTAAAACAAACAATCGTTTACGACCCAGAAACTGGGAATTACATTTTCTCTGAAACCTTAGGAAACGGACTCAATTATCGCAATCCATCGATGATGAGTTTGGAAGATTACTTGAAATACGAAGAGAAAAAAGCAATGACTTTGGATTGGCAAGAAATCATTGAAGAAGAAACTGCAGAAAATCGTACGTTTGAATTACCTATCAAAATTGGAAGTAAAGTGTTTGAAAACTTCTTTGGTTCTGATGAAATCAAGATTATTCCTGGTGGTAATTTGGAACTTTCTTTAGGTGCAAATTCTTCCCGCTACGACAATCCTATGCTACCCATGCGACAAAGACGTGTCACACGATTCGACTTCAACCAAAACATCAACTTGGACGTAACTGGTCAGATTGGAACAAAGCTGAAATTGAACATGAAGTACAACACCGGTGCAACATTCGACTTCGAGAATATTTCAAAATTGGAACATACTGGAAACGAAGATCAAATTTTGCAAAAAATTGCGATTGGTAATGTTGCTTTGGACCTTCCTACTTCTTTAATTCAAGGATCGCAAACACTTTTCGGTGTAAAAACGCAATTAAAATTTGGAAGAGCCACCTTTGATTTAATTGCCGCTTCCTCCAAAGGTAAACGTACAGAAATCAATGTTTCTGGAAAAGCGCAAGTTCAGAAATTTGAATTAACAGCAGACAATTACGAAGCAAATAGACATTATTTTTTAAATCTATATCATCAACAACATTACGACACCGCCATGTCAACTTTGCCTGTTGTGAATTCAACAGTTTTCATAACAAGAATAGAAGTTTGGGTGACAAATAGAACGAGTAACACTGAAAACACTAGAAACATTATTGCATTCTCTGATTTAGGTGAATCAAAACAACAAAACTGGCAGGGAAATCCAGGAAATGCATCTTTAATTGAAATACCTGACAACAGCTCAAATGGATTATACGAATGGGCTTCGAACCAACCTTTAATTCGTGGATTCGCAAATTCTGTAACCATTCTAGGTTCACAACAAAATGCGCCAGGTCCTTTTAATCAAGCAGTTGAATATGAAAAAGTTGAAAACGCTCGCAAATTAAGTGAAAGTGAATTTTCTTACAATGCTTTGTTGGGTTACATTTCTGTAAATACTGCCCTAAACAATGATGAAGTTCTTTCTGTTGCTTATGAGTACACTTATCGTGGTCAGACTTACCAAGTTGGAGAATTCTCAACGGATGGAGCAAGCGGTCAAGAAGCATTAATCTTAAAATTACTAAAACCAACCATCACAAGTCCGAAAAATAAAGTTTGGGATTTGATGATGAAAAACGTTTACTCTATCGGTGCTTTTCAAGTGGATCAAACAGGATTCAAAATTGACATCTTATACAACAATCCAGAAACTTCGGTTTTAGCTCCTTTCTTTCCTTTAGATGGTGTAGATGGAAAACAGCTTGTTACGTTGTTAGACATGGACAAAATAAATCAGAACAATCAACCATATTCTGATGGGGTTTTTGACTTTGCTCCGTTCAATCAAGTGAGTAATAAAATTGACAATGGAGGAACAATCAACAAGAAAAATGGCCGTGTTTTCTTTTCAACGATTGAACCATTCGGTAAAACATTAGCTAAAAAATTAACAGAAGCTGGAATTTCACCTGTTATTGTAAATAAAGTTTGTTTCACAGAGTTATATGATTCTACCAAAACGGCAGCACAACAAATACCAAGTAAAAATCGTTTTGTTTTCAAAGGTGAGTATCAATCGTCTATTAGTTCAAATATTCCTTTGAATGTAATGAATGTTCCACAAGGTGCTGTGAGTGTAACGGCAGGAGGAATTAAATTAATTGAAGGTCAAGATTACTCTGTTGATTATGCTTCAAGTTCTGTTCGTATCTTAAACACAGGAATTTTAGAATCAAATACACCAATAAAAATTTCAATTGAAAGCAATTCTGTATTTGGTTTCCAAGCGCGCTCTTTAATTGGTGGTCATTATCAGTATCGTTTCAATGAAAACATAAAACTTGGTGCAACTTGGGTGAGAATGATGGAACGTCCCGTAACTCAAAAAGTGGATTTCGGAAGCGAACCATTCAAAAACAATGTAATTGGAGCTGATTTCGCTATACGTACAGATGTGCCCTTCTTAACGAAATTGGTAGATATGTTACCAGTGATATCAACCAATCAAATGTCAACTTTCTCATTTAATGGTGAAGTAGCGCATTTAATTCCTGGACAACCTAGAGCAATTAATAAAGACGGAACTTCGTATATCGACGATTTTGAGGCAAGCCAAAGTGCAATTGATTTAAAAAGTATTACTGCTTGGAAAATTGCAGCCATTCCACAAGGTCAACCGGATTTATTTCCAGAGGCGACAAAAAAAGATTTGAGTTCAGGTTTCAAACGCTCAAAACTTTCATGGTACATGATTGATCCATTGTTTTACCAAAGCAATAGTTTGACTCCTCAACATATCAAACAAAATCCACAAATGCTTTATGATAGCAGAATGCGTTTGGTAAATCAAGTCGATATCTTCCCTAATTTACAACAGCAGTACGGTTCAATTCCAAATATTTCCGTTTTAGATTTAGCGTACTATCCGAAAGAGCGTGGTTTGTACAACTTCGATACAACCAATACTGTCGATACATCTGGTTATTTCATAAATCCATCGAATCGTTGGGGAGGAATTTCACGAGCGTTGACAACAAATGATTTTGAGTTGGCAAATATCGAATTCATTCAATTTTGGGTTTTAGATCCATTCAACCAAGATGCAGAAAATGCCAATCCAAACACAGCGATGAGTGGGGGTGATTTGTATTTCAACTTAGGGAATATTTCAGAAGATGTTTTACCAGATTCACGAAAAAGTTTTGAAAATGGTTTAGCACCAAATGCCGCATCAACTGTAAATAATAACATTGATACAACGATTTGGTCACGACTTTCCACGCAACAAATTGTTGTGAACGCCTTTGACAACGATCCAGGGTCAGTTCTAAATCAAGATGTTGGGCTTGATGGTTGGAAAAATGACGAGGAACGTTTGGCTTACCAAAATTTTGTGACTTGGGTTCAAAATAACAGCACCTTGAACGCTGCAGCGAAAGCGAAACTTATTGCCGACCCTTCGAATGATGATTATACCTATTACTTGGATGATAATTACGATGCACAAGCGCTAGATATTTTACGTCGGTACAAACGCTATAATGGGATGGAGGGCAATTCGCCAACGACAACAATGTCTGACACGGCAAATGCTGCTGGTTATCCAACGCAAGCAACAAACTTTCCTGATATAGAAGATTTGAACCAAGATAATAACTTATCAGAAAGTGAAAGTTATTTCCAATATCGCGTTAGTATGCGTCCGAATGATTTGCAAAACGTTGGGCAAAACTATATAACTAACAAACAGATTTATCAAAACGGAAACAAAACAGAAACATGGTATCAATTTAAAGTTCCAATTAAGGAATTTGAAAAAAGAGTAAACGGCATTCAAGATTTCCGTTCGATTCGTTTTATGCGAATGTTCTTAAAAAATTTCGATGAAGAAGTGGTTTTACGTTTTGCTCGTTTGGAATTAATTCGCGGTGAATGGCGTAGATATTACAATGATTTGTCACAACCTGGATTGAGTGTTCAAACTGATCCAAATTTAACTTCTTTCAATATTGCAGCTGTTAATATCGAAGAAAATGCACAGCGTCAACCTATCAATTATGTGATTCCTCCTGGAATTAATAGAGAAGTGGATCCATCGCAAGTGTATCAGCGCCAAATGAACGAGCAATCGTTGGTCTTAGATATCTGTAACCTCCAAGATGGAGATGCAAGAGCCGCATATAGAAACGTTCAATTCGATGTTCGAACATACAAAAAAATGAAAATGTTTGTTCACGCTGAATCTTCGGTTCAAAATCAGCTAAAAGATAATGACTTAACATTATTTGTTCGATTAGGAACGGATTACGTTGAGAACTATTATGAATACGAATTGCCAATGGAAGTAACAGATTGGCAAATAACAAATCCAGATGAAATTTGGCCATCAGGAAATGATGTTGAAATTGTTTTTGATGATTTGCTGGATTTAAAAAAAGAAAGAAACAGAAAAATTGAACAAGGAATTGCTGGTGTTTCGTATGTGATTGAATATTCAAAAACAGATCCACAAAATTCCCAACGGAAGCTAAAAGTTAAAGGAAGTCCAAATTTACAAGGAATGCGCACGATTATGGTCGGCGTTAGAAATCCGTTGAAAAACGATCCTGATAACATTTGGCAACCTGACAATGGAGATGCAGAATGTGCAATCGTTTGGATCAATGAAATGCGTTTAACTGATTTCGTGAGTGAAGGCGGTTCAGCGGCTATTGGACAAATGCAATTACAGCTTGCAGATTTTGCAACTGTGGCAGCATCTGGAAATTACTCTGGAATCAATTGGGGAAGTGTCGAGAGTCGTGTACAAGAACGTCAACGTAATGAGAAAATCGGTGTGGATATGAACTCAACGGTACAACTTGGACAATTCTTTGGAAAACAAGCACGCGTTTCTTTACCATTCTTCTATGGCTATTCCTTGGGAATTGTTAATCCAGAATATGACCCGTTTAATCCTGATGTTAAATTAGCAGATTACGATCTTGCAACAAAAAAAGAACGTGCTAAATTAGGACAAGATTTTACTTCTCGCAAATCGTTCAACTTTACCAATGTTCGTAAAGAAGCAAAAGCGGGAGCGAAACCTGCATTTTGGAGAGTTTCAAACTGGTCTGCGACCTATGCAAAATCTGAAAACTTAAAACGCGATTTTAACATTACACAAGATTTGACAAGAACGTGGACCGGAGCATTGAATTATAATTATACTTTCCCAGGAAAAGCGATTGAACCTTTCAAAAAATGGAAGGCAATAGAGAAATCAAAATGGCTACAGCTAGTAAGAGAATTCAATTTATTCTTGATGCCAAAAAACATTTCCTTTACGAATGATTACTCACGTATTTATAACCAGCGCCAGGTAAGAAACATCATCGTTCCTGATTATCAATTTGATCCAGTATTTTTGAAACGTTTTGATTGGAATAGAAATTATCAAATTGGTTACGATTTAACGAAAAACATTAAAACAACTTTCTCAGCTACTAACAAATCTATGTTTGAAGAAGGAAACAACGGTGTGGATCGTGCAACTAATCCAGATGGATACAGAGAATTTATCGACACCCTTCAATCTCAAATCAGGACGGGTGGAAAAACAATGGATTACACACACAATTATAGTTTGAGTTATAACATTCCATTGGATAAATTTCCTTTGACTAATTGGTTGTCTGCAAATGCAAAATATGCAGGAACTTTTAATTGGCAACGCGCACCATTAGGACAAAATCAATTTGGAAATACGATACAAAATAGTCGAACCATAAACATGACTGCTCAAGGTAATTTCATGACTTTGTATAATAAAATTCCTTTCTTCAAAAAAGTATTGGGAGATAGTAAAAATTCAAGGGCAACCTTGCCAAAAGTTCAAACTCCAACTGGAAATAATAAACCAAACGCACCTAAACCAGAAGTAAAACAAGAATACAAGCCTTGGAAGCCATTAGATGAAATGACTCCTAAAGAATTGAAAAAATACGAACGCTTGAAAAAACGCTTTGAAAAACGTTTGGAAAGAGAAGAAAAACGCAAGGAAAAAGAGAAAGAAAAAGCAAGTCCAGTCGCAGGTTTCTTTGTTCGCGTAATCACTTCTGTTCGCAATGTATCAGGAACGTATGCTTTAAACGATGGAACTATGTTACCAGGATTTTCCGAAGAAACAAGCGTTTTAGGCATGAACGGATCCACACTTGGATTGTCAAGTTTTGTTTTTGGCAAACAAGGTTATTCCATTTTAGGTAAAGAAAACGGGTACAATGTTGCTGATTTATCTCGTCAAAATTCATGGCTTGTTCAAAATGAAAACCTCAACAGACAATTTACAACAACCCATTCATCTAACTTAACTGCAAAAGCTACTTTAGAACCTTTTAAAGATTTCAATATCAACTTAAACTTGACGAGAAATTACGGTACAAGCTCTGGTGAATTCTATCGTTGGAATGATTTGAGCCAAGCATTTGAAAGTCAAAGTAAATTTGAAACATCACGACTTACTTATTCAACAATTACTTGGAATTCAGCGTTTGTTCGTCAAGGAAGAGATTATCAATCTGCTGTGTTCCAAACATTATTGGACAATCGTCAGGTTGTTTCTCAATTGATTGGTTCTAAAAATGGAAATTCGTCTTCATTGCCAAGTGGTTATTACGATGGTTATTCTGGTTCACAGCAGGACGTTGTTTTAGGTGCTTTCTTGACTGCTTATACGAATTCAAAAGTTTCGGATAGAAATATCAATCCAATTAGAAATATTCCTCTACCAAACTGGACAATCAATTACAGTGGCTTGACACAATTTGAATTCACGAAAAATTTCTTGAAATCGTTTAAGTTAAGTCATGCTTACAGTTCTTCGGTTTCGGTAGATGGAATGCAAACAAACTTAAATGGAACAGTTGACGCAAATGGATTTGCAAATGCACTTGATATAAACAACAACTTTATTTCTCCAATGCAAATTCAAAACGTGCGTGTTTCGGAGAAATTCTCGCCTTTAATTGGAATCTTAGCAACATGGAAAATCTTTGGCAAAACATTGACGACCAACTTCGAATACAAGAAAAGTAGAGACGCTACCTTGTCAATGAATAACAATCAAATTACAGAAAACCTGGGTTCAGAAATCACTTTTGGAACGGTGTTGAACATTCCGAAACTGAAATTACCTTTCGATGGTATCAAACAAAATGATTTGATAGTAAACATCAACTTTAGCTTGAGAGATAATTTGACAGTGATACGTAAAGTAGTTGAAAATACCAATCAAGCAACAGCAGGTCAAAAAGCGATTTCGTTTAAATTGGATGCAAACTACAAATTGACAGACCATTTAACGGTAATTTTCTACTACGATCAATCGTTGAATATTCCAAAAGTTCAAACAAGTTATGTAACAGGTTCGATGAAAACAGGTATGACGATTCGTTTCGATTTGAATGCTTTAAAACAATAATGAAACCTGAAATTAGAGTTGCAAAACGAGGGGACGAACAAACTATTTTTGAGTTAATTTGTGAACTTGCCTTGTATGAAAAAGCACCTGAACAAGTCACAAATACAGCTGAACAATTAGCAATCGATTTATTTGAGGATAAAATTTGTGATGCAATCGTTGCAAAGCTTGACGATGAAATAATTGGTTTTGCATTATATTATGTTTCCTATTCTACTTGGAAAGGTCGCTGTTTGTACCTCGAGGATTTTTATGTGAAGGAATCAAAGCGAAAATTAGGAATTGGTCAAGTACTTTTTGAAAAAGTTGTTGCTATCGCAAAGGCTCGAAAAGTTAAAAGAATGGATTGGCAAGTTTTGGAATGGAACGAACCTGCCTTAAAATTTTACAGAAAAAACGAAGCAATCCTTGATGGAGAATGGGTAAATGGCCGATTATTTTTTAATTGAGACTATTTTCTACGTGATCAACATTCATACATTAAGTTATATTTGTCAATGTTCCTAGTCAAAACCAAATTTTGATATACTAATGACTTGTTTTGTGCTTTTCGTTTAAAGCTGTATCTTTAAGCATTCAAATTTTTTATCATGAAAATTGTTTTACTTTCTTTTTTGATTTTATTTAATGCATTTTGTTCAATTGCTCAATTAAATTCATGGCAATCATTTACTGACTCTATCCCTACTCTTTCGTCTCCGAGAGCATGTGATTTGAATAATGATGGAGTAAAAGACATAATTATTGGTGGTGGAACAGATGGTATAGCAAGTAATAATGGAATAATGGCTTTTAATGGTATTGATGGAACATTACTTTGGAAACGCCCTAGTAGGAATGAAGTTTTTGGAAGCCCAATTTTTCAAGACATTACAAATGATGGAATTAAAGATGTATTTATAACTGGAAGACAGGCTCAACTATTTGCTATCAATGGATCAAATGGACAATTAATTTGGGATTATTTCCCCTATTCTGTAAACCCAGCAGATAGTGGGCTGTATAATTTTTATAATCCTCAATTTATTCCAGATGTAAATAATGATGGAAAACCTGATTTATTAGTAACGAATGGTGGAAATCATGCAGCACCCGACTGGGAAACAAATAGACCTCCAGGATATTTAATGATTATTAATTCCATGAATGGTCAACTTATCGCAAAGGGAGTTGTACCAGATAGTGCAGAAACGTATTGTTCTCCATTGGTCGTTGATATTCAAGGAAATGGAAACTTATGGATTCTATTCGGTACAGGTGGAGAAAATCTTGGTGGTTCTTTTTGGGCTTGTCCTTTAAACAATTTGCTACAATCTAATTCACTAATGAATTCTATTCAGTTAGATACAGATGCTAACAAAGGATATATTGCTCCTGCAGCTGTTTCAAAAAACATAAATAACCAATATGATATCGTTATTCAGAGTTTTGGCGGTAAAGTGAAAAAAATAAAAGGAGCAAATTTTCAACAAATATGGTCGTATCAATTACCAAATTCAGAATCGAGTGCTGAACCTGTTTTAGGAAATTTTGTTGGCGGAGATAATGTTCCAGATGTCTTAGCGATGATATTTAAAGGTATTGCACCTTCTTATTCTGATTTTTATCAAGTTTTAATAAACGGATCAACAGGACAAGTTGAGTTTAAAGATAGCTTAGGAACTTTTACTTATCTATCCGCAAATGCGATAGATTTTGACAATAATGGACGAGATGAAGGGTTAGTTTCAGTGACCTATTATGAAAATGGACGTTATAAGCACCGTCTTCAAAAAATTAATTTTATCGACGGAAGTATCAGTCAAATTAGTTCAACAAAGTCGGGTGTAAACCTTGGTTCAACCCCTTTACTTACTGATTTAGATGGCGATAATTTAGTGGATTTAATTTATGTTGTCAAAAAAGACAGTTTAAATCCAGTTGGTTGGAAAGGAATTAATATTTACCGAGAGGAATTAAATATAAGTGTTCCAAATTCGGGTATTGCTTGGGGAAGTTATTTAGGAACAGATTCGGATGGAGTTTATATAATTTAGATCGCTGTCAATTGTGGACAAGGGAGTGTAATTGCCTCAGCGAACGCAACTCCACCGTCTTGCAATGGGCTTTCCAACGGTTCTATTTCTCTTACTCCAATTGCCGGTTCTGGACCATATACTTATCTTTGGACGACAAATAGTAATAATTCTTCCATATCAAATCTTTCAGCTGGAGCCTATTCTGTTATTGTTACCAATGCACTTGGTTGTTATGAAACGAGAACATTCAATTTAAACAATCCATA
>RFNX01000244.1 GCA_009926905.1 Flavobacteriales bacterium | reverse complement strand
CATAATTCTGAAAGCGTAAAATCATCATATAATTGGCGTTTTCTTCGCGTTGAATGGTCGAGCCGAGCAATTGCGTTTTTGTATCGTAAATGATTTGTAAATCGCGAATGAATTTTTCGTTTTTGAAAAGGTGTTTTTCCATTACATTTCCGTAGGCGTCGTACTTAAACAACCATTCTTCGTAAGGAATTTCCGTAGCGTTGTAATGCATCGAAATGCGCGCTAAAAGTCCTTTTTCGTTGTAGAAATATTTCTTTTTATATTCCGAAGAAGCCATGAGCATGCGTTGTGTTTGCTCCAAAATAGATCCGTCTTTGTCCTTCGTTTCGGTTTCTTCTAAGTACGGAAGGTTGTAACTGTTGTAAGTGATTTTACGAAAGCCACCATCGTAAGAAACGTATTTCATCGATTCATGATTCACTAAAACACTTTGAGTAATTACTCCCAAACTGTCTAAAATTTCCCTGCGATGTTCCAGATATATCAGTCGATTGAGCGAATCGTATTCGTAATGAAAGGCAGTCACGCCACCAGCTTCGGTTTTGCGGTGCATTTTCAATTTTCCAAAAGGCGTGTATTCGTAATAATTGAAAGTTGTATCAATTCTATTGTTTTCCGATTTTGTTCCAAGAGTTGAAATAAGTTGCCCCATGGTATCGAATTGTATTGATAGAAATCACTGGTTTCACGAATCATGCCTCCGTCTTTTTTACGCGAATAGTGTCCTGTAATCGACTTGATTTTATTGGCTTTGATAAAATCCACGTTAAAATAAGGTGCGTCCGTAAACGCTTTTCCTTCAAAGTTATTAATCATTTGCGCCTTTGACGAAAACGCAAAAATGAAAAACGAACTCAGAAAAATGAAAGAAGATTTCGCTAACAATTTACAGACTTGACAAAATTGATTTCCAACTTGCTTTTTCCGCTAGGATTGCTTCTAAATTTTCAATTGCTATTCGCTCTTGTTTCATCGTATCTCTATCGCGAATCGTAACAGTGTTGTCTTCCAGCGTTTGGTGGTCAACTGTAATTGAAAACGGAGTTCCTATTGCATCTTGACGGCGGTAACGTTTACCAATTGCGTCTTTTTCGTCGTATTGTAAATTATAGTCGAACTGCAATAGTTTGAAAATTTCACGTGCTTTTTCTGGCAATCCGTCTTTTTTAACTAATGGTAAAATCGCTGCTTTGTAAGGTGCAAGTACTGCTGGAATTCTCAAAACAGTTCTTTCTGAACCGTCTTCTAATTTTTCGTTTTGGTAAGCAGCACTCAACACAGACAAGAACATTCTATCCAAACCAACAGACGTCTCCACTACATACGGAACATAGCTTTGATTCATTTCAGGATCGAAAAATTGCAATTTTTTACCTGAGAATTGTTCGTGTTGCTTCAAATCGAAATCTGTGCGCGAATGAATTCCTTCCAATTCTTTGAATCCCATTGGGAAATTGTATTCGATATCTGCAGCTGCGTTGGCGTAGTGTGCCAATTTGATGTGGTCGTGGAAACGGTATAAGTTGTCGCCCAAACCTAAATTTTTATGCCATTTAGCACGTGCTTCTTTCCAGTATTCGTACCATTTCATTTCTTCTCCTGGACGTACAAAAAATTGCATTTCCATTTGTTCAAATTCGCGCATTCTGAAAATAAACTGACGTGCAACTATTTCATTTCTAAACGCTTTTCCGATTTGTGCGATTCCAAAAGGAATTTTCATCCTTCCAGATTTTTGGACGTTTAAGAAGTTCACGAAAATACCTTGAGCCGTTTCAGGGCGCAAATAAATCGTGGAAGCATCACCAGCAACGGAACCTAATTCTGTGGAGAACATCAAGTTGAATTGGCGCACTTCTGTCCAGTTTTTAGAACCTGAAATCGGACAAACTATTTCTAAATCGATGATCAAATTGCGAACGCCATCTAAGTCATTGTTTTCCAAAGCTGTGCGCATTCTGTTTTCGATTTCTTCGATTTTCGTAAGGTTTCTCAATACGTTTGGATTCGTAGCACGGAATTGCGCTTCATCGAAAGATTCACCAAATTTATTGATGCCTTTTTCAACTTCCTTTTCAATTTTCTGACGAATTTTCTCCATGTGTTCTTCCAACAACACATCCGCGCGATATCTTTTTTTAGAATCTTTGTTGTCAATCAAAGGATCGTTGAACGCATCCACGTGACCTGAAGCTTTCCAAGTGGTTGGGTGCATAAAAATCGCTGCGTCAATTCCCACAATGTTTTCGTGCATTTGCACCATGGATTTCCACCAATACGTTTTGATATTATTTTTCAATTCGGAGCCCAACTGACCGTAATCATAAGTAGCAGCCAATCCGTCATAAATTTCCGATGAAGGAAAAACGAAACCATACTCTTTCGCATGGGAAATAATGTCTTTTAGTTTGTCTTGATTTTGTTCCATGCTGCAAAGATAAGTTAGATATTAAATGTGACTGTGCACAAGAAGAAACAATTTCAACATTGAAGTATTGAAAGCGGAAATTAGACTTGTAATTTTCAAATCTTTCTTACATTTGATTCATGCGACTTTATTTAAACGAAAACGAATACATTGACACCAACCAACCTTTGGATCTTTCCATAGGTTTGCAAGCTGGAGAAGGAAATTTAAGAGCTTGGTACGTGAATCCTCCAACTTTTGAGCCTGTACGTGCCAATGGTTTCATTGGAAGTGTAGAAGAGGGTGGAGGAGTGAACTTTCGTGATGTATTTTTCAATCCACATGGGCATGGAACGCATACGGAATGTCACGGCCACATTACGCCAGAGGTGGTTTCTGTGAATCAGAAATTACGCACTTATTTTTTCAAAGCACGATTGGTTTCGGTTCAACCTGAAATTTTAGAAAATGGCGATGAATTGATTACAAAAAGTTTATTGGAAGAGAAATTAGATGATTCACCTATCGAAGCTTTGATTATTCGAACGCTTCCGAACGAGCATAGTAAAACTTCTAAAAACTACTCAGATACGAATCCACCTTATCTGGATTTATCCGTAATGGAAATCATTGAAAAGCATCAAATTCAGCACTTATTAGTTGATATGCCTTCTGTTGATAGAGAATCTGATGAAGGTAAACTGGCGTTTCATCACTCGTATTGGAACGTTCCTGAAAATCCAAACGACAAAACGATTACGGAATTGATTTATGTAAAAGATGAAATCGAAGATGGATTGTACATTCTTGAAATGCAAATGGCTCCATTCGAAAATGATGCAAGTCCGAGCAGACCGGTACTGTATGAAATCAAAAAGTAAGGCATAAAAAAAGGGCTTTAAGCCCTTTACAGTAGTAGACTAGTTGTCTGAGTGGTTCTTTTTTAACTAAGGAACAGGAACTTCTTATAAATAATTAATGTTGACTGAAACTATTAAACTCTTATCAAACTAGAAAATGAACTGCCTCTCCAAGCAGTTGTCAACTTTACTTATAAGAAGGAACCTGTATCTCTCCTTATTTCTATAACCAAAATTAATACTCTAATCCAAACATGATCAGTCAAATGAATATAGTGATTAAATGAATGAATATTTGGATGTTTTCTTTGAATATCAAAAAAAAATGCTTGCCTTTTTGAGACAAGCACTTTCGTTTTTAGTAATAACTATCGACTTTTAGTCATTGATTGAAACTTCCAAAACTTGACCATTATTGGTTTTTAAGAAGTATATTCCTTTGTAAAGTGTAGAAACATCAAAATAAGCAATCGTGCTACCTTGAAAAATTGTTCTTTTTGCTACTACTCTTCCAGCTGCATCAATTAACGTTAATTCTAAATCTTGTTTTAACAAGTCACTTATTTGAACCATTAAAATATCATTACTCGGATTTGGATAAACATTGATTTTGTCAATCGTAAGGTTCTCGTTAAGTTCTGTTGTGCTTGAATTGTAAGTAGTAACTGTTTCTGTAATGCTTGTCACTTTAGTAGCGGTTTTGTTTCCATAATACGTTGGCCCAACAAGGTAAGGATATGCTGAATTCCAATTGGCGTCAACAGTAGCAAAATAGCAATAAATTCCATTTGGATATTCTGGTGTAACACAAAAACGGCCGTTGTGAACATCCAAAAAATCAGCTTGACCAGCGTGGCTAATGAATTCATAATCTTCTTTAAAATATCCTAATGGATAAGTTGTGCTCACATTTGGACCAGAACTAACTGTTGCTCCTGTTGGAGAAGTTGTACGTGTAGTGATATTTCTGTATTGGTAACCAGATTTAATGCGAACAATTCCACCCGTTCCATCTGCGTTTTTGTAACCATAAGCTCCATAAACCGGAAATCCATCATAAGCGTATCCAATCAAAGGAGAATGAACGGTTGAATCAATTGCATAAAGTCCATCAGCATCGTAAATGTCACAAACAGTTGAAATTACGTTTAAATCCAATTTGTAAGCACTTGGATTTTGGTGATGATGATAATTTCCTTGTGCTGGATGTCCTTTGGCACAGTCAAAACCAATTCTTTCAGCTACAACTGCATCTCTATTCCAAGCTTGAGTTGCTGTAGGCCCACCAGGACAAGGTGACATACCAGGTAATCCACCACATAATGCACTTGTCGTTGAATTCCAAGCAACACCGTCTCTATAGTCAAACATGGCAACACCATTGATGAAAATTCCAATATTCCCTCCTGAAGTTGCAGTTGCTGCACCCGTATTTTGAGACGGACTTAACGGAATTTTAAAAATTGCATTTTGATTCGTTGTAACGGATGGATTTCCATCTAAAAAAGGTCCAGTAATATAAGAAGGTACACCTGTTGTTGTAACATAAACCCAACTTCCAGAATATTGTACCGTTTGTACATTCACTAAATCAGCATCGTTAATTGCTGTTGAATTCCCAGAAACATAATGTCTTCCGGTTGTGCCATTTGTATTTCTCAACCAAGAACTTATGGCTGGGTTTGTTTGTGCGTTACTTAGTCCTGATAAGAACAAAGCTGCCACTATCATCGTTTTTTTCATAAATAGAGGTTTAGTTTAAAGTTAGTGTGTTTTATTTTTGAAAACTTGTGTTAACGTTCATTTCTTTGGAACATAAAATCTTTATTGTAAAGAAATTGTTTGTCGCTCAGGGTCTTTAAGAAAGCAATAAGGTCTTTTTTTTGCTGATCAGTAAATGGTTTTTTAATTTTTTTCAACTCCTTGCTAACGATTAATTGATGCGCTGGAATTGAACTGTAATGATCGACAACTTCTTTCAATTTATTAAAACGACCATCGTGCATATATGGAAAACTAAATTCAATGTTTCGCAAAGTAGGGACTTTAAAAAGCATAGAATCACTTTTTCGTTGAGTGATTGCCATTCTTCCAATGTCTTTTAATTCCTCATCGATTTTTAAACCATTTCTTTTAAACGCATTTGAATGAAAAAGAGGTTCGGTGTGGCAACTGTTGCAATTTTTTAAAAATAACTGATAGCCACTTTTTTCTTGATCTGTGAATTCACTTCCTGCAACTCCTCGTTTCATTAAATCATATTTCGAATTTGCTGAAACCAATGCTAAGGTGAAATTTGATAATGCATGCAGTAGGTTAGAGGTAGAAATAACCGAATCTCCAAAAGCACTTAAAAATCGTTTTTTGTAAAACTTTGAATTGTTTAATCTTCGAATTACTTCAGGTAAATTATTTCCCATTTCTTTGGGATGTATCAATGGATTGATGGCTTGTTTGTCTAAATTATTGACACCACCGTCCCAATGAAAAAAAGAATTCCAAGCTAGATTGATTAGTACAGGAGAATTTCTGTTTCCTATTTCACCATCAATTCCATGGCTAAGAGCATGGTCGATATGTGTAAAACCAGAATATTGTAAATGACATGAAGCACAAGAAATAGTGCTATCTCGGGAAAGTGTTTCGTCGTAAAACAGAGTCCTTCCTAATTCAAATTTATCTCGTGTAAGTTGATTATCTTCGAAATTATAAAAAGGTTTTGGCCAATTTTCAGGAATGTAAAATGGATTTCCTTCTTTGATATTGAAACTTAAAAAAAGTAGAATAATTCCCACGGATAAAACCAACTTTATCTTTTTCATTTAATTGAAATTAATGCAGTAAGTGATTTTGCGAAGTCGTGTGCTTTTTTACCTGGAATCATTAATTGATTTTCGTTTTTCAGGTCTAAGTTATCAAAAAATGGCGCTAATTCCAATTGTATATTATTTCCCGAAATTGGAAGTTCAAAATTGAAATACGTTTGGTTTGGCGCTCGAAAGCCACCAATATGAAATTCAAATTCTTGCTTTTTCGTTGGGACACGATTGCTTTTCCCACTAATTTTCGAATGAATGTAGCCACTGTTCCAAGCCCAATACATTCCGTGAATAGGATCGAGTACTCCTTCGATATTTCCTGAATTGTTAACAGAACTATCTAATCCAAAAATCAAAGTAATTCTTCTGTATTTTGAAATATCCAACGCAGAATTTAACACGAGCGAATTGGAATCTTCTAAATCAATAAGAAAATAGGAGGGAGCGATAGTTGAAACTTTGTTTTTTTGGTCAATCAAGCTAATGTTGGACAAATAACATTTTAACTCAGAAAATTGAATGCTGTCGTTATTTGCAAATAGATAAACTTTTTCTAATTCAATTCTTTTTCCTTTCCACGTGAATTCAAATTGCAATTGTGCAACTGAAACCTTTATGAATGATAGAAAAAATAGAACGAATAGAATTATTTTCATCTACGTGGTGGGGGAGGTCCAGGTTGATTAACAATTACATGATTGATGAATTCATCCAGCTCTATTTGTTTGTTTTTTGGAACAAGTAAACGAATTTCTTCAAAATACTTAAAAGTCATCAGTTCGTTTTGATACTGATTGCTATTCATAACTGAAAACAAAGAATCTAATGTTTCCCTTTTGTACTTCTTTGAAATGAGCGTATATACTTTTCTTTTCGTACTTCGAATTTCGTCCATTATTTTTCTTTTGGAATCGAAATGTTTGTTTTCTAATTTTCTGATTTTTGCAACATTGTCACCTTCAATGTCTAAGACATCAATCAGACTCGGAGGATGTTTCCCAAAGTGTCTATGATGCGGGCGAAAAAGAAAAAATAGGCTCGTAACGTTCATAATTACAAGCGCTAAAATAATGAAACGAGTTAGTTTTTTATTCATAACTGTTGGAGTTGTCTAAGTCAAAATTGTATTGACTTTCGATGTATTGTTTTTTTGATTGATAATTGTTGTTTTTAATTGCAAAAATATTTACACTAATAAGAAATAGTAAACTTGCTGCAACCATCCAGGTGTAATTTTTCTGTTGTTTCACTTGAAATGGTATAGACATTAATTTCTTTTGAAGTTCGTCAGGTACTTCCAGTCGATGTGTAAATTTTTTGTCTATTATTTGAAAAAAATGTTCTTTATCTTCCATGATATTTATTTGATGAAGTTTTTTATATTTTCTTGTGTTACTGCTCATTAATTTCATAATATTCTGCAAGAAGCTTTCTTAAATTCTGTTTGGATCTAAAAATTAATGATTCAATTGCGGAAAGAGATAAATTCATTGCTTCTGCGATTTCGTGATAACTTAATTCTTCCATATTGTAAAGTGTATAAGCGATTTGTTGGTTTTCTGGAAGTTTCGAAATTGCTGAATAAAATATCTTTTTACGTTCCTCTTGGTGTAAAATTTCATCCGGTGCTTCTGCTTTAATTTCTATCGAGGAACCAAAAATTGGGATATGAATTCCGAAACGTTTCTTTCTTTTTTTGTATCGAAGTAATTCTTGACACTTATTGATAGCAATGCGATAAATCCAAGTGGACAATTTTGAATCTCCTTTGAAAAATGAAATGGATTGATAAACAATTACGAAAACATCTTGTGTAACATCTTCCGCTTCTTCGCGATTTTGAAGGATATAAAAACAGGTATTGAAAATGGGTTTAGAAAATACCTTCACCAAATCTTGGTATGCCTTTTCATCTCCTTTTTGAAGTGCTATTATGTCTATTTCTTCGTTCAAGTTTATTTAGATGTTGTAAAAAAGTAAAACTTTCGCTAGAACATCTAGAATAGTATTATTTTTCATTTGAATTACAAAAGCACCTATTGACATATAATAAAGAAAACTTAAATAAAACAAGTTATTCAACCTTAGAAAATCTTACGTATTTAACCAAACTAGCACCTGATTCAATTTCAAGCGTGTAAATTCCAGAACAAAGATTTTGAATATTTACAAGGTTAGAAAAAGACATTTCTCTAATTAATTTTCCATGAATATCTCTAATTCTAATGAACTTTCCTTCGCCTACTATTTGAATGTTTTCTTTTGCAGGATTTGGATAAATTAAGAATGTATTTACTTGATTTTCTAATAAATCAGCCGTTACATCCACAAAAACAGAATCGGAAATTTGACAATTATTTGCATCTGTAACAACAACTGTGTACCAACCGCTATTTAGATAAACAGCCATGTTTTCAGGTTGCATATTTGGGTCATTCCAAAGGTAAGAATAAGGAGTTGTTCCACCACTAACTACTGCAGTAGCTGTTCCATCCAAACCAATTATTTCATTTGTTGAACTTAAATTGAGACTTAATGAACTTGGCTGTGTAATCGATATTATTTCTGTTTCAGATAAACAACCTGATACATCTGATACATGAGTATAATATATTCCAGCACCTAAATTAGAATTTACAGCACTTCCTATTGCATCATTTATCCAAAATGTATATCCTCCATTTCCACCTTGCGCTTGGAGTTGAATTTGACCTGTTGCATTTCCGTAACATAAAACATTTTGTACTTGTGAGGAAACCAATATTTGACTAGGTTCAGAAATTTCAAATTGTAATGTATC
>RFNX01000400.1 GCA_009926905.1 Flavobacteriales bacterium | reverse complement strand
AAAGAGAGAAAGAAACATTAAAATCTTTCATTTTCTTTTCGCCGAAGCGAATCCTTAATGGTTCAAAAAAATCTAATTTTTATTTCTTTCTAGCGAGTACTTTTTCAACCGCTGCAATCACATCCGCCGTATCAATTCCGTATTTCGTCATCAATTCCATCGGAGTACCGCTTTCACCAAACTTATCATTAACTGCTACAAATTCTTGAGGAAGTGGGTCGTGTTGTGCCAAAACTTGAGCAACCGCATCGCCTAAACCGCCATTTCGCATGTGCTCTTCAGCTGTAACTACACAACGTGTTTTCGCAACTGATTTTAAAATTGCATCCACATCCAATGGTTTGATGGTGTGCATATTAATTAATTCAACAGAAATTCCTTTCTCAGTCAATGTTTTCAAAGCTTCAATTGATTTCCAAACCATGTGACCACAAGCGATAATTGTAACGTCTGTTCCTTCTGTCAACACATCTGCTTTTCCAATTACAAATTCAGCATCTGGCTTCACAAAAATAGGCATCACTGGACGACCAAAACGCAAGTAAACTGGACCGTTGTGAGCCGCTGAAGCAATTGTAGCTTGTTTGGTTTGGTTGAAATCCGCAGGAACAATCACCGTCATATTTGGCAACATGCGCATCATTCCGATGTCTTCCAGAATTTGGTGTGTCGCACCGTCTTCTCCTAAAGTCAAACCTGCGTGAGAAGCAGCAATTTTTACATTTTTTTGAGAGTAAGCAATAGACTGACGAATTTGGTCATACACGCGACCAGTTGAGAAATTGGCGAATGTTCCAGTAAATGGAATTTTACCGCCAATTGTCATACCAGCAGCCATTCCCATCATGTTTGCTTCTGCAATTCCAACTTGAAAAAAGCGCTCTGGATTTTCTTTTTTGAAATCGTCCATTTTTAATGAACCAGTCAAATCCGCACAAAGTGCAACCACATCTGGGTTTGTTCTTCCTAATTCTGCCAAACCTTCGCCAAATCCTGAACGGGTGTCTTTGTTGCCTAAAATCTCAAATTCCATGATTAAAAATTTAATGTTATTGTTTTATTTGAATCAATTCTGACTATTTTCTCTTTGGTGTAAGCCGTTGACTTTTGGTCTTTTTCACGGTACACGACTTTGTAATTTCCGGGTTGTAAATTCCACGAGCCTTTCGCTGCACCAACTTCTAAATTACACACCCATTCATAGTTGTTATTTCCTCTATCGACAAATATTTGACCAACCAAACCTTTCGGACTTGTATAATTCAATGTTCCAAAAGCGACCACGTCGATTGTTGAGATTTTACTTTGAGTTACCTCTACGCGTTGATAGGTTCGTGGCAAAGTGAAAATTTCCACGTCATAAGTTCCTACCAAATATTTCTCTTTCGAATTTAATTCCTGGTGGTTCAACGTTTCTGTTTTGTATTTTTGCATCACACGCATGTTCAAGTGGCTGAACGTTTTGCTAATCGTTGACAAGCGAATGAATCCCTGAGGCGCATCCATCTCAATGACGTTGTGTTTGTATTTCTGAATCGATACGTTTTTTTTCTCAATTTTCGGAAGTGTGTTCACCACAATATCGTATTTCAAATCGGGATTCAAAATCAAAGTATCCGGATTTCCGTAACGGTTCAAGGTGTGTGTCAGCGTATATTTCAAATTTTTTGTTCCTGCTTGATACATGAAAACCGTAACGTCTGTTTCTTTCGGTTTTTTGGTAATATCGTATAAATTTATCTGAGCCGTTGTGTTTAAAAGCGCTTTTGAAATCACATTATTCAACACCAATTTAAATGCTTCTTTAGTTTCTGCATCGGTAAATGCGCCAATGCAATTGAATTTTTCCAAGTATGATAAATCCATACCTAAACCGATAACGAACGGTGTGACTTTTACCCCTTTATCCTTCAGTTTTTTTGCAATCACACACGGGTCGTTGTCGCAAGATTCCAATCCATCCGTAATAAGAATAATGAAATTTCTCGCTAAAGTATCTGGAAAATCACTGGCCGAAGCTTCTAGTGAGCGAGCGATTGGAGTTGCTCCTTTAGCTGCCAAACCACGTACTTTTGTTTTGATGGCATCGATGGTATTTGTTCCGAATGGCACTTCTAATTTCGTGTCATTGCAATCCTGATACGTGTTTGTTACATTCGATTGATGTCCATAAACACGCAATGCTATTTCTAAATCTGGAATTCCTTGTAAGCCTTCAACTGACTGCATCAAAATTTCTTTCGCTGCCGCCATTCTTGTTTGTTTATCCCAATCTAAATTCATGCTATTGGAAGCATCGAGGATAAAAAGAATGCGCGTTTTTTGTTGAGCAAAAGAAATGCTGGTGCTAAGAAAAAGTGCTATAAAGAATAAAATCCTCACTAATAATCGCCTAAAGTTTCTTCTAATTGATTCAGGGCAGATTGTAATTGTTCAGCGTTTGGTGCGGATCCGTGCCATTTATGCGTCCCCATCATGTAATCAACTCCTTGACCCATTTCGGTTTTCATAATGATGACAATCGGCTTGCCATTTCCAAGTTTGGATTTAGCTGTTTGCAATGTTTCGCGGATGCTATCAAAATCGTGTCCATTCATCGAAAGAACGTCCCATCCAAAAGCTTGCCATTTTGCTTCTAAATTTCCTAAAGACAACACATCGTCCAAATCTCCATCAATTTGGCGGCCGTTATAATCGATTGTTGCAATTAAATTATCTACTTTATTTGCTGCCGCATACATGCCTGCTTCCCAAATCTGACCTTCCTGCAATTCTCCGTCACCGTGAAGTGTGAAAACTGTTGAATGGTCGCCATTTAATTTTTTGGTAAGTGCCGTTCCGATTGCAACCGACAATCCTTGACCCAAAGAACCAGATGCCATTCTGATGCCAGGTAATTTTTTATCCGTTGATGGATGACCTTGTAAACGTGAATTTAACTTTCTAAACGTTGCCAATTCACTCACGGGAAAATAACCAACATGTGCTAAAACACTATAAAATACAGGGGAAATATGACCATTTGACAAAAAGAAAACATCTTCATCGTTTGCATCCATTGAGAAATTTTCAGGATTATGTTTCATTCCTTCAAAATACAGATACGATAGAAAATCAGCGCAACCTAAAGAGCCTCCTGGGTGACCTGAGCTAACAGCTGCTACCATTCTTACGATATCTCTTCTTACTTGTGAAGCGATTTTTTTCAATTCTCCGTTTTGCATTTTGTGGTGTTTTTTTTCGCTTGCAAAGCTAAGTTTTATTAATTTAGTGCTCCTTTGAAATGTTTAAACATTCAATGCAACTTTTCAACGATAAAAAGGTCTTATAAAAAATTGATAGATGAAAAAAACCATTTTTACTTTAGTGTTCTTTTTAGGATGTGTTCAATTCACAAACGCGCAACAATACAGCAAAGAACTTCTTAAAGGTTACTCTAAGGCAGAATTAACTAAAATAGAACAAGAAAAACCAGCACAAATTAAAGTTTTGGAATATGCGGTTAATCATGCTTGTTACTACGTTGACAAGCCTCAAAGTAAAGATGCTGAATTTCCAATCATTGATACGCACAATGGTTCCACTATTTTCACGGAACTTGGGCTGAAAATCACTGACAAAACGCAATATTTTACTGCAAAAGAAACAGGTAAATTACTTGTTGTTAAATCGTTGTATGTTCTTGAACTTGAAATGAAAAACAAATAAAAATGAAATCTACACTCATAATTTTACTAGCAATTTTTATTTGCAAATTTGGTTTCTCTCAAATGACCATAACGGGACCGGATTTTCCCCAAACAGCTCCACTAAACTGTACTGCAATTAATCCAGGAAGTGGTGGTACTAATTTTATTGACGGCGCTGGAAACTATCCGCCAAATTCAAATGATACCTTAGTTCTTTGTCCAGATTTAACACAAGGATCGAAAGTTTCTGTTGCATTTGCCATAAACATTGGTTTTGAATTTAATATTGACGCAACGGATACATTGTATGTATTTGATGGCCCTAGCACAAATTCCCCCCTATTGGGAGCTCATAATTCCGGAACGGATCCAAACGGTTTTTATGCACAAGCCTCTTTTTTAAATAACCCTTCTGGATGTTTAACATTGGTTTTCCATTCAGATGCTACTTTAGAAGGGACAGGCTGGGTTGCCAATATTGCTTGTGGAAATTTACCTCAGCCTTTTTACCCACATATTGAAGCGTACAAAAATGGTGTTGGACCAAACGTTCTAAATCCAATTGATACAGGTTATGTTGACGTTTGTTTAGGTGATTCGATCATGTTCATCGCAAAACCACTTTTCCCTTATTCGTTAGAAAGTACAAATACTGGTTATTCCCAAAATGTTGGGAATTGCACGTACAATTGGACGATTAGTGGCGTTGGTCAATTTAACAACGATACTATTTGGTTTACACCACCTCAACGCGTTGGTTATTATGTTGATTTAAGAATCACAGACCCATTTCCCTTAATTGAAAGAATGACTTGTAAAGTTCGTGTTTCACAACAGCCCTTTTTTACAGGAACAGGTCCATTGGAAGATTCTGTCTGTTTAGGTGCAAATACTATTTTGCTTGGAGGAACTACTGCAACCGACACGGTTGGTATTGACATACCGGACGGAACTTTCCAAATTGGAGGAATTTTTGCAGGTTTAACATTTCTACCTGATGGATCAGGACAAGAATATGAAACAAACATTACGATTTCAGGCTTTGACACTTCTGCAGTTATCACTGGTGCTTCTGACTTTGACCAATTATGCTTAGATATTGAACATTCTTACATTGGCGACTTAGAAATACAATTGACTTGTCCAAATGGAACATCGGTTTCCTTGATGAATGCTTATAATGGCTTCTTAGGAACAATTCCTGGTGGCTGTGGAAGTGGAATTAGCACTTTTTTAGGTAATGATACCAATTTAGATGGTGGAGCTCCAGGAACTCCAGTTGAATCTTATTGTTTTTCCCCATCTTTAGCTACTCTCGGAACTATTTGTGCTGAAAATGCAGCAGGTAATACAGTTCCAAATGCTTATGGTTTTGATATGATGAATCCAAATGGAATTTATTTACCTGACGGGAATTTCAATGATTTTATTGGGTGTCCAGTTAATGGAAATTGGACAATTACAGTTAGAGACAATCAAGGTATTGATGATGGTTACATTTTCCAATGGGGAATTTACTTTAATTCATCACTTTACCCAGAATCAGAAGGTTATTACAACATTGTTGATACAAACTGGTGGAGTTTCGACCCAACTATTATTTCCGGTTTAAATGGTGATACCTTGATTACTGTCGAACCACCTCAAACAGGAATTTACAATTACACATTTAATGTGATTGATGATTTTGGATGCCAATACGATACAACAGTAGCATTTGTTGTGGTTCTAGGTCCTTCCATTTTCCCAGATACATTTACTTGTAATTCCCAATATCAAATTACTGGAACGGGTTCATTTAGTGGTGGAGTTTGGTCTTCAACTGATCCTGAAATTTCGTTTTCTGACCCTAACCAAGATAATCCACTTGTCACCGCAACTGGTCCTGGTATTTATACAGTCAATTTCCTAGACAATGAATGTAGCGGTTTTGTTTCCTCAGAGATTCAGTTCTTACAAAACGTTGCCGTTGCTTTACCTGATACTAACGTCTGTGCCAATACAAATTTTGAAATTGTCCCCGTCATCACCTCAAGTGGTCCGATGAGCTCTGCTATATACTCGATTACTTGGCAAGACAATTCAACAGATACAACTATAATTGCGAATGCACCTGGTGATTATATTATAACTGTAACCAATTCTTGTGCAACAGATAAAGACACACTGACTATTCTGAATCAACCAACAATTTTGTTGGATTCGTTGTCGTGTAATTTGAAGTATCAAGTGGGAGGAACATACGCACCAAATGGAGGAATATGGACTTCATTTAATCCAGAGGTAACCTTTTCAAATCCAATCACTCCCAATCCATTGATAAGTACAACTACTGCTGGACTATATCCTGTTTACTTTACTGATACAATTTGCAATACAAGTTTGTCAGCAACGATTGAATTTCCGCCTTTTATTTCTCTTTCAATGGTAGATACTTCATCTTGTATTGGAACTTCTGTTGTTTTATCACCAATAATCACAAATCAAGGTCCTATTCAAGCAGGCTACGTTCCCTCTTTTGTTTTTAATTGGAATGATGGCTACCCTGCTACAATTCGCCCTGTAAATGCTACAGGAACTTACTCAGGAACTTTAACAAATGCTTGTTACACCAAAAATGCATCTGCACTTTTCACATTAAAACCGTGTGATATTGAAGTGCCAAATATTATCTGCATTTCATCAAATGCTGGAAACAATCTTTGGTTTATTAATTATAATGGAATTGCTGACTACAATTGTGTTATTGTAAACAGATGGGGAAATGTAATATATGAATACTCTGACCCAGCAGGACATTGGGATGGAAAAACAAAAGAAGGAAAATTAGTAGAAGAAGGAACATACTTCTACAAAATCAATGCACGTTTTGATGGTATTACAGAAGGATTTGTAAAACACGGATTTATAGTTGTAAAACACTAAGTAAATAATAAAACTAATTGGCGGGAAATCTTTTAGGTTTCCCGTTTTTTTTACCCAATTTGGGTCTATAAATTAAAAGTGCTTTTCGTTCATGTAATATTTAGCTTTGATTACTTTTGCCTAAAATAAAATTACATGAGTAATCTAACTTTTGCACAAGACATTCAGCAAGGAATTCCAACTGAGATTCCAGCAAAAAGAGCTTTTGATCCAACGGTAAATCACGCGCCAAAACGAAAAGAAATTCTTTCAAAAGAAGAAAAAAAATTAGCGCTTCAAAATGCTTTACGTTATTTTCCGAAAGAGCAACATACTGAATTGATTAAAGATTTTGCGGAAGAATTGGAAATGTTTGGTCGTATTTACATGCACCGTTATCGTCCAAATTACAAAATGTATGCACGACCAATTTCAGAATATCCAGGGAAATCGGAACAAGCAAAAGCAATCATGTTGATGATTCAAAATAATTTGGATTATGCCGTTGCTCAACATCCACACGAGCTTATCACTTATGGTGGAAATGGAGCTGTTTTTCAAAATTGGATTCAATATCGTTTAACGATGAAGTATTTGTCAGAAATGACAGATGAACAAACGTTGGTAATGTACTCTGGTCATCCTATGGGCTTGTTTCCTTCGCATAAAAATGCACCGCGAGTTGTGGTAACTAATGGAATGATGATTCCTAATTATTCAAAACCAGACGATTGGGAAAAATTCAATGCACTTGGTGTAACGCAATACGGACAAATGACCGCTGGTTCATATATGTACATTGGCCCACAAGGAATTGTACATGGAACAACTATCACCGTTTTAAATGCTGTTCGTCGAATTGCTAAAACGCGTGACGATATTAAAGGTAAATTATTCATTACTGCCGGTTTAGGTGGAATGTCTGGCGCTCAACCAAAAGCTGGAAATATTGCTGGAGTGATTTCTGTGACCGCTGAAGTAAACCCGAAAGCAGCCAATACACGCCATTCGCAAGGTTGGGTTGACGAAATTATCAGTGATTTGGATGAATTAACAGCTCGCGTTCGCAAAGCAAAAGAAGGAAAAGAAATTGTTTCCATTGCTTATTTAGGAAATGTAGTGGACGTTTGGGAGAAATTCGACGAAGAAAA
>RFNX01000376.1 GCA_009926905.1 Flavobacteriales bacterium | reverse complement strand
TTCTTTATCTGTCAAATTTTCTTTATCAGATTTATCATAGATGGAGAGTAGATAAACTGTTGAATCCGTAACTACAAAATTTGTAATTACTCTTGCACCACCTGATTTACCTTTACCTTTCGAAGCAATTGCAACTCGAATTTTGAAGCAACTTTTACCTATTGCTACACCTTGTTCTGGATTTTCTTTAAGTTCTTGAACGAGTTTTAAAAGCTCTAATTTAAGCGATGCTTATTTATTTATAAGTCTTTTAGCTTGCTTTTCAAAACGTCTATGGTCTTAACTTTATAGTTCATTTAAAAAATCTACTGCATTACGAGCCTTTTTTTTACCAGCTCTGACCAATTTCAATTCTTCAACAGCTTCTTTAATTTCCTCCATCAATAAAGCCTTTTCATCAGAAAGCGTTTTGGTTTTTACATAAGGTAAGCTTTTCAAAACTTCTAATAAATGCAATGCTTTATCGTCTTTTATGTCTAACAAAACTCTCATTTTTTCTTTATTTTAGTTCTAAATTTTAATTTGTTAAAAGTTCGCAACTCAAGTTCAATTCTATTATTACAGTTCCAAACTATTAATCATTTCTTTTAATTCATTGGGTTTAAGTTCTTCTTTTTCACTTTTGTCGTAAATAGTTAGAAGATATACGGTTTCAGTTTCAATATACAAATAAGTTATTACTCTTGCCCCACCGCTTTTACCTTTTCCTTTACTAGCTATTGCTAAACGGATTTTAAAACAGTTATTTCCAATATAAGTACCACTTCCTGGTTTTTCAATAATAGTTTTTATCAAATCAGAAAATTCATTTTTTAGAGAAGGGAATTTTTTAGCAAGTCGTTTGAGTTCTTTTTCAAAACGATGCGTAGGAAAAATGCTATAACTCATTCAAAAGCTCTTGCGCAGTTTTCAATTCTATCTTTCCTTGTTTGTGCAAGCGCACTTGTTCTGCGGCATCTTTTAGATCATTCCACAATTCAACAGCTGAATCATTCATTGGTTTTGCTTTTTTTACAAAAGAAAGACTTTTTAAAACTTTCATTCCAAAAACAGCATCATTATCTGCAATGTCTATCAAAATTTTCATGTGTGTTTAATTCTAAATATAAGTAGAAACGTAAAGTTAGTAAATAGTAATACAATTAGAAAAGTTTTTGAAAATTAGCGTGTGGAACTTTGTGCATTGAATATACCGCAGAAAAAAATAATACAATTCAATTAATGATTTACAAGCAATCATCATTTAATTTCAATTGATAAAATTTTATTAATTCAGAACTAACCTCTTTTCCAAAAATAAGTACGCCCTTCCCTCCCATCTTCAAAACAATTTTTACTACATTTAGCCAACAAAAATAAATCGTAAGATGAAATCGTATATTTTGGCTATAGACGCAGGGACAACCAGTTCACGCGCATTGATTTTTGATAAAAACGGCGTTCAAATTGCTTTAGCGCAGTATGAATTCACACAGTATTTTCCGAAAGAAGGTTGGGTGGAACACGATCCAATTGAAATTTGGGAAACGCAGAAAAAAGCCATTCAAGATGCTCTCGCTCAAGCCAATATTTCATCCGACGAAATCGAAGCAATCGGAATTACCAATCAGCGTGAAACAACTGTTGTTTGGAATAAAAATACAGGTTTACCCGTTTACAACGCCATCGTTTGGCAAGATCGTCGAACAGCTGCTTTTTGTGAATCGCTTGTGAATGCTGGCTACGAACAAATGGTGCAAGATAAAACGGGTTTAGTAGTGGATTCCTATTTCTCAGGAACTAAAATCAATTGGATATTGGAGCAAAATCCAAGTCTGAAAAACGAAGCAGTGGCTGGAAATTTACTTTTTGGAACAATTGATACGTGGTTGATTTGGAAATTATCGGAAGGAAAACACCACGTCACAGACCCAAGCAACGCAAGTCGTACAATGTTGTTCAACATTCATACCTTGGAATGGGACACAGAATTGCTAAAAATGCTGGATGTTCCCGCGAATATGCTTCCAAAAGTTCATCCGTCTTCGGGAATCATTGGAACCGCAAAATTGGACAATTGGACAACTGAAGTTCCAATCAGTGGAATTGCTGGAGATCAACAAGCAGCCCTTTTCGGGCAAATTTGCTTTCAACCTGGTGAGGTAAAAAATACGTATGGAACGGGATGCTTTTGTGTGATGAACACAGGCGAAAAACCGGTGAAATCGAATAATAAAATGCTGACGACCATCGCTTGGCAAATCAACGGTAAAACAACTTACGCCATCGAAGGCAGCGTTTTCATTGCAGGTGCTTTGATTCAGTGGTTGCGAGACGGCATGCAAATTATATCAAGTTCATCTGAAGTTGAAGCTTTGGCAAATAGCGTTGAAAACAATGGCGGATTGACCTTTATTCCAGCATTGGCAGGACTTGGAGCGCCTTATTGGGATTCAAATGCAACCGGTGCCATCATGGGAATCACACGAGGAACAGAAAAAGGGCACATTGCTCGAGCAGCTTTGGAAGCAATTGCGATGCGTTCGCGAGAAATCATTTTCGAAATGCAAAAAGACGCAGGCATTGTGTTTTCATCCTTGCGTGTGGATGGCGGCGCTTGTAAAAACAACTTATTGATGCAAATTCAGTCCGATTTATTGAATGCGGAAGTCATACGTCCAAAAACAACAGAAACAACAGCACTTGGAGCAGCTTTTTTAGCAGGATTGGGAACTGGTTTCTGGAAAAATCAAGAAGAATTGATGCACATTTGGGAAAAAGATGCAGAATTTCATCCCATCACAAATGAAGCTACGGAGAGAATCATTGCACTTTGGAACGAACGAATGGGCAAAATCACCACGAAATGAACCGATTAATAAATAGTAAACGTTTGGCTGAAACTCCCATTTGGGACGTTTTGGTGATTGGCGGTGGCGCAACAGGCTTGGGAACAGCCTTGGATGCAGTTAGCAGAGGACTAAATGTATTACTCATCGAGAAATACGATTTCGGGAAAGGAACATCTTCACGCAGTACGAAATTAGTACACGGCGGCGTTCGTTACTTGAAAAATGGCGACATTTCATTGGTCGTGGAAGCTTTAAGAGAAAGAGGTTTAATGCTGAGAAATGCGCCACACCTTGTTCGCAACATGCGTTTCATCATTCCAACTTACGATTGGTGGTCCACGCCATTCTACGGTTAGGCTTAAAAATATACGATTTAATGGCTGGAAAATTAGGTTTAGGACCTTCTGAAATGTTGAACAAAGAAGAAACTATCCGACAAATTCCAAATGTCAATCAAGAACAATTAAACGGCGGAGTCATTTACCACGACGGGCAATTTGACGATGCACGAATGGCAATAAGTTTGGCACATACCATTGATGCAAAGGGCGGTTGTGTACTCAATTACATGGAATGGAATGCTTTTCTGAAAGAAAACGACACTATAATTGGAGTCCAAGCAACGGATGTTCTTAGTGGCGAAACCATGGATATAAAAGCTAAAATTGTCATCAATGCAACGGGCGTTTTTGCAGAAGAACTAATGAAAGCGGACAATATAAATGCACCGTTAAAAATTCGTCCAAGTCAAGGTGTACATTTGGTTTTAAATCGCAGTTTTTTAAACAGTGAAAATGCAATCATGGTTCCGAATACTTCCGATGGCAGGGTTTTATTTGCAGTTCCTTGGAACGACCACGTGGTAGTGGGAACAACGGATACAGAAGTTTCAGAAATCAGTTACGAACCTAAATCAACTGACGAAGAAATCAATTTTATTTTGGCAAATGCTGAAATTTACATGACCAGAAAACCAACAAGAGCCGATGTAAAAAGTGTGTATGTTGGTTTGCGTCCTTTGATTTCTGCAACAGGAAAATCATCGAAAGCTTTATCGCGCAAGCATTTGGTAGATAGAAGCGAAAGCGGATTGATCAATGTGTTGGGAGGGAAATGGACAACCTATCGAAAAATGGGAGAAGATGCCATTGATTTAGCGTTGAAACATGAACCTTTGACAGATAAAAAAAGTGGTACAGAGCATTTGCAGATTTTTGGTTTTGATGCAGCAAGTTCGTGGGAGAATGCGCTACACGTTTATGGTAGCGAGCAAGAAAAACTCAATAATTACGGCAGTTTAGAATCACTTTCAGATAACGTTTACATTTCTGAAGCACAAATCAGATACGGCGTTCAAGAAGAAATGGTTTTTACTTTGGAAGATATGTTGGCACGAAGAACGCGTTGTCTATTTCTCGATGCTAAAGAAACCGTTCGAATCGCACCAAAAGTGGCTGAAATCTTGGCAGATGAATTGGATAAAGACCAATTTTGGCAAACAGAACAAGTCAATCAATTTAATCAACTCGCTTCAAATTACATTTTATGACAGCTTACATCGCAGAATTTATCGGCACGTGCATTCTACTCGTTTTTGGAGCTGGGGTTGTTGCCAACGTTTCATTGAAAAAAACATTAGCTGAAGGAAATCACGCTTGGCTTTTAATCACAACTGGCTGGGGATTAGCCGTTTTTGTTGCCGTATTCATAACTGGAAAAATCAGTGGAGCGCATTTGAATCCTGCCGTTTCTGTCGGACTTGCTGTTGCAGGTAGATTCGATTGGAACTTAGTACCAGGTTATGCTTTAGCACAAGTTTTGGGCGCAATCGCAGGTAGTTTTTTGAATTATCAATTGTACCACGACCACTTCAAAGCCACGGAAGACGAAGGCGCTGTGAAAGGTTGTTTTTGCACAGGACCAGCCATTAAAAATACGCCTCGTAATCTATTTAGCGAAATCTACGGTACATTCTTTTTAGTATACGGCGTGCTCTTTTTGGTAGGACCAAGCATTTGTATTGAAGGAATGGAAAAAGTCAATTTTGGTATTGGTTCATTGGATGCTTTGCCAGTTGGACTATTGGTTTGGGTAATCGGCATATCACTCGGAGGAACAACAGGTTACGCTATCAATCCTGCACGAGATTTGGGACCAAGAATCGTTTATGCTTTACTACCAAGAGCCAACAAAACACCTGATTGGTCTTACAGTTGGATTCCAATAGTTGGGCCATTAGTTGGAGGTGCACTTGCTGCTTTGTTATTTACAAACTTGCATTTTTAAGAAAAGCAAATATATTTAACTCCTTAATGTAGATTACTAAGTATTAAATATATTTATACAAAATCTCTATTAAAGTTATTCAACCAACACACCTTCTTTCAGTGAACAAGGAGAAATCACAACTTTATTGGCATTCATTTTTTGGATAACCCAACGTGTTTTTATCGCTGCAATCGGCGCCATTTTCTTACGAATCGGAATGATGAATACATTGGTATCGCGTTCAGCTTGTGTCGATTGAATGATGTTTTCCAATGTTAACTTGAATTGTTCAAAATCAAGCTCTTGCGTTTCATAACCTAAAGGATATTTTTCGTGATGCACCAATTCATAAAAAGTTTCAAAACTTCCTGAAGCACCCACCAATGTTTGACAATTTACTCGACTGAAAAAATCGTGTTCATTCGCATCCAAAAAAGCCACTACTTTCTGAATATCGCTTGCTGTCATTGGATCTGAAAATTCATACAATTGAAAAATTCTCGAAACGCCAACATTTAACGAAATCAAATCGTGTACTCCATTTTTATCAGCGGCTATGAATTCGGTACTTCCTCCTCCAATATCCATGATTAAACTCGGTGTTTCAAAATTATACGTGTAAGCAATTCCTTTGTAAATGTAGTTGGCCTCTTGAATTCCGTCGATTATCTGAATGGAAATCCCGGTTTCAAATTGTGCTTTTTGAGCGAATTCACTATTATTTTTTGCATCACGAATGGCAGAAGTACCAATTGCTTTTATTTCAACAACTTCGAATTCATCGCATTTTTCTTTGAATCTTTTCAAACAAATAACAGCCCGTTCAATCGCATCTTCAGATAATCGATTTTCATTGATACCTCCCATACCAATTGCAACACCTTCTTTTTCAGAATGTAATAAATTGATTTTACCATTCACTATTTCAGCAATTGCTAAATTAAATGTATTGGTCCCAAGATCGATTACCGCTTTTTTCATTTTAAGATTTTATCCACTGAAACAAATTTTTCAAGCGTGCTCTGTGACCGAATTGCAAAATGCCATTTTTGTATATTCTACCTGCCATCCATAAGAATAAATAGGTTGAAATTAACAAAGATAAAAGGGATAAAACTACATGATAATGCGTTCCTTCCACATAACTTTGTGCTAATTTAACCATCACAACAACAGGCGAAGTAAAAGGAATAAACTCAGCCCATTTTACGAAAGTTGAATCAGGTAAAACAACGGTCATATATCCTGAATAAATGGACAAACCTAGAATGCCAATTACAGGTAAAATGAACTGTTGTCCGTCGCTTTCAGTTCCTGACATTGCCCCAATTGCACTGAAAAAGGCTCCAAAAAAGTAATAAGCTGCTACAAAGAAAAACAAGAAATGAACGAACATAAAACCAAAATTGATGCGTCCGTAAATCAAATCAACAAATTGATTGTATCGCTGTGCTGACGTAGCCTCCAAAACTTGTTGTTGCACTTCAGCTGTCACTTGAACGCCTTCCCAGTTGGAAGGGTCAAACATATCTGGAAAAATAAATTGACGAAACACAATCAA
>RFNX01000370.1 GCA_009926905.1 Flavobacteriales bacterium | reverse complement strand
TTTTGGCCCATTCGTCTAGTGGTTAGGACGCCAGGTTTTCATCCTGGAAACAGGAGTTCGATTCTCCTATGGGCTGCAAGAGATTACTAAATAAAATTAAATATATAATAAAATGGCAAATCATAAATCAGCTATCAAACGTATTCGCTCTAACGAGTCTAAAAGAGTGTTGAACAAATACCAACATAAAACAGCTCGTAACGCGGCTCGTAAATTGCGTGAATTAAAAGATCGTAAAGAAGCTGAAACTTTATTCCCGAAAGTGGTTGCAATGTTGGATAAATTAGCAAAAAGAAACATCATCCACAAAAACAAAGCTTCTAACTTGAAATCAGGTTTACAAGTTCACATCAACAAATTGTAATAACATTTCTTGAAGATATTTGAGGGGCTTAATGCCCCTTTTTTTGTTAAGTTTGTTTTCTATGAATCGACTTGTTTGCCTACTTTTCACTCTTGCAATGCCATTGTTGCATTTCGGTCAGATCGATTCTAATTTTAAAATTGACAGTTTATTAATTACCTATCGAACTGGTGGAAATTTAGATACAGTCGATAAACAATCCCAAGTTTTTTCTGCTTCTTTTCCTTTGCTAAATAAAGGAACTACCCAATTATTTCCAAAACCTGAATTACTTTTCTCTCCTGAATTAGGAATATTGCAAGAAAATTATTTTCAAAACAATCGTCTCATTTTTTCGGCATTGCCACACATTGGTTTTTCTTATGTTTTTGGAGCTCAAGGCACACAACGATTGACATTCAATTATGAGCAATCTTTTCGCCAAGGTTTTTTGGTAAATGCTACAATCAAGAGAGATAAAACCACGGGGTTTCTTAGAAATTCAGCAATTGAAGGTGGAGCTTATGAACTGAAAATTGGACGTGCAGCAAAACGTTTTTCATTTTTATTTTCAGGAGTGTATGCCAACGAAAATCGCTCTTGGAATGGAGGAATTGTTGCCGATTCATTGGCTGATATTTATGCTCCAACATTAATTCCAGTTCGTAAAGAAAATGCATTGACGCAGAACAGAAATATTCATTTGAATCTATTAAATCGTTTTTCGTTTTGGGGAGATTCGATTAATAATGTTGGATTCTTAACCGAACATCATTTTTCAAATTATCGTCGTGTTTATTCGGAAGAAGATACGCTTTATAATTTGTATACTTTTGTTTATCAAGATTCTACAAATAGTAATGACACGCTTCAGACGAACTATTTACAGAATGCAGCAGCGTTTTATTTGAAGAAGAACAATTTTGCATTACAAACTGGTGCACGTGCGAACAATTGGAACTATTTGACTTACAACTTAAAAAGAGATACCTTAGAAATAGACATTTATGAGAAGGTGGATTATAAATGGAAACAATTTGATTTACAACACAATGGCTATTTGAATCTCATTGGAGCTGGTCGTGGAATGCGTTTGCAAACATCTGTTTCAACGCCAATTATTCAAGGAAAATTGATTTTGAGTCATCTTTTGTCGAACGAATACCCACAATTATTTCAGCGTCATTTTTCTTCGAATAATGTGGTGTACCAATTGAGTTCATTGGAGTTACAAAAACGTCAAAGTATTAAGTTGGAATTGCAAAATCCGATGGGTTGGAAAGGTGTTTCGCTTTCCTACAATTTAATGACTTATAAGAAAAATTTTTTTTACGATGCTACAGTTCAAACTTGGCGCAACGATTTATCGATTTCTGATGGAACGCTGCATGTGATTTCTTTGAATAGCGCTCTGCATTTAAAGAACTTGCATTTTTATCCAGGTTATAAGTTTGTTTCAATGAATAATGTTATTCAATTTCATCCGCAGCACACGTTATTTGGACGTTTGATGTTTCAAGGTGGGATTTTTAAAGCTAGGAAATTGAAATTCGCTTTAGGTGTAGATTTTGCATTGAGTTCCAAGTTCAAAAGCTTGAATTTTATTCCTCAAATGAGTATTTTAGATCCTCTTTCTATGCAAACTTCAGGATATCAAAATGCGTTCATTAACGCAGGGGTTTTCACCTCTTTCGAAGTTGAAACTTTCCGTTTTTTCATACGAATGGACAATCTAGGAACTTTCTGGACGGACAAAACAACTTCATTAATCAATGGCTACACGTTTCCTTCTACGCAAATAAAATTGGGTGTTACTTGGGACTTTTGGAATTGATGTAATACCGACGAATATTCAATCCAACGTGGTGTAAAAATTACAATATAATTTAGTATGAGTTATATTTTTTCCATTTTTTTGAAATAAAAAAAGCGACACTAGGCCGCTTTCAAAATTATATAGTTGGTATTAAGCTTTAACGCTCATTACTTCTGCCATTTTAGCACCAATTTGAGCTGGAGAATCCACAACGTGAATACCACATTCTCTCATGATACGTTTTTTCGCTTCTGCTGTATCATCCGTTCCGCCAACGATTGCACCTGCATGTCCCATTGTACGTCCAGCTGGAGCAGTTTCACCTGCGATAAATCCAACAACTGGTTTTGTTCCGTGTTCTTTGATCCAACGAGCTGCAATAGCTTCTAAATTCCCACCGATTTCACCAATCATTACGATTCCTTCAGTTTCAGGGTCATTCATCAATAATTCAACCGCTTCTTTTGTAGTTGTACCAATGATTGGGTCACCACCGATTCCGATTGCTGTTGTGATTCCTAAACCAGCTTTTGCAACTTGGTCAGCAGCTTCGTATGTTAACGTTCCCGATTTTGAAACGATCCCGATTTTTCCTGTTTTGAAAACGAATCCTGGCATGATACCAACTTTTGCTTCACCAGCTGTGATTACACCTGGACAGTTTGGACCGATTAAACGAGTATCGAACGCTTTAATATATTCTTTTGCTTTCACCATGTCATTCACTGGAATACCTTCAGTAATACAAACGATTACTTTGATACCAGCTTCTGCGGCTTCCATGATTGCGTCAGCAGCAAATGCAGGTGGAACAAAAATTATTGAAACATCAGCTCCAGTTGTATTAACTGCGTCTGCAACAGTGTTAAAAACTGGTTTGTCGAGATGCGTTGTACCACCTTTTCCTGGCGTTACACCACCTACTACGTTTGTTCCGTAATCAATCATTTGACCAGCATGGAAAGTACCTTCACTACCAGTGAAACCTTGCACGATAACTTTCGAGTTTTTGTTTACTAATACACTCATTTTTCGTTTCAATTTTTTGTTGCCCAAAAGTAAGAAATGCCTTTTGATTAGCAAGATTTTTTTTAATTTTTATTAATGCTATTAATTCAAGTTTTGATGACAAGAATTATTTCTTTAAGCACCGATTATTTCACATCCAATACTTTCATTTCAAAGTAAAGCACAGAATTTTGAGGAATATCGTCCAATTTATGATCGCCGTAGCCCAATTGTGGAGGAATAATCATAATGACCTCCGAATTCTTTTTACACGATAAAAGTGCTTCTTTCCAACCGATTAGCAATTCTCGAACTGCAAATTTTCGTGGCGTTTTCGTATAATCGAAAATTCGACCGTTTAATAATTTACCAGTGTATGTTATGGAAACGCTGTCAGTATAGTTTATGAATTTACCTTGTCCTTCTTTTGTCACTTTAAAATACAATCCTGAAGGAGAAGCATCTAAGTCCAACTTTTTCTTTTTGATGTATTTTTGAATTTCTTTGTCGAACGATTCGATTTGTTGTTCAGAATAGGTTTGACAAGATGCAAAAAGTAGAGTTGTGGCGAAAAAGAAAAGGATTTTTGTTGTCATAATTTTACTGGTGTAAGTGTGAAGCCTTCCTTAACTAATAATTCTATAACTCCTTCTGGACCTGCTAAATGTGCAGCACCAACTGCAAAGAAAACAGTTTGATTTTTCATCATTTCTTTCATTTTAGGAATCCAATTTTGATTGCGATCTTCAAGAAATGCACGTGAATTTGAAATTGGAGAATCGGATTCACTTTTCATAAAAGTATAGAGTTTGTCTAAATTTTGTGTCAAGTAAATTTGCTGCATGTCATCGAATGATTTTTTAGATTTCTCCTCGTCACGCAGAGATGACATTACCATTTCTGCTTGCTCTTCAACACTAAAACCATCGAACAAGTTCAATTGTTGATCGACCGTTTCTAAGCCTTTTAGTTGCAATTTCTTTTCAGATGCTAACGCTTCAAATTCTCTTTCAAACGACTTTGTATTTGTCGGTAAAGAGGTTTGCATAATGAATTGCATCAACATAAATGGTTTTGCAGTTTTGAAATTTGTGTTGAATTGTTCCTGATTCATTAATAATGCTTTTTCAGCCCAGCGATAAATTGTATCCAATTGATTTTGGTTGAAAACATCCATCAAAGTTTTGTCTTTCATGAACAAAGCATCCGGCGATAAATTAGGATTGACACTTGCAATTTCCATGCACAAAACGTCAGATTTTAGTAAGGTTTTTTCTAATTTTTTAGGAATCGAAAACAATTGAGCATCCATTAAATGCATTGTCCCATATAAATAAGAAATGCTTTTTCCATCTTTCGATTTTACCTCCCAGAGAAGAGCGTTTTTCTCAACTTGCGCATTGGAATATTGCCCAAAGAGAAGAAATAGAAATAATAATCTTAACATCTTTTAAAGTGAAAGTTGAGCTAAATAATGATTGTCTTGTTCCAAAACGCGTGTACATTTGAAACCTAATTTTGAGGCAATTTCGTGCATCGAATCATAATCGACATACAGCCATTCAAACCAATCGCCAGTTGTTTTTTTATAGTGCATTTGGAACTTGAAATTTCCGTAATATTCCGTATTCAAATCCATCCAAATAGAACCGTCTTCGTCTTCGTAAAGAAATTTAACATCAGAGGAATCAAAAATAATTTGTCCTTTCGGATTGAGCATTTTCTTAGCCTTGGTTAGTGTTTTTTCTAAATTTCCTAGTCGACCAGCAACACCAATTCCATTCATCAACATTAAAACTGTATCGAATTTTTGTTTCGGTTCGTATTCTTCAAAAGAACTATTTATGGCATTGATTCCAGATTCTTTCAAATAAGTTACTGCGCCTTTTGAAATGTCAATTGCAGCTACTAAATGTCCTTTTTTTATAAGCTCGTGGCAGTGGATTCCTGCACCAGCTCCAACGTCCAAAACGCTTCCTTTACAAAGTGAAAGAGCACGTTTTTCTAAATCAGGCATTTCTTTATAAGAGCGAAAAAGCACTTCAATTGGAATGATATCATCGTCACACAAGTCAGAGCTTACAATAATATCGAAAGGTTTTTTATTGGATGCGTAATCAAGGATTGCATCACCGATTGGATCGGCAGAAATTTTAGTCATATTAATATTCGTACTCGTTATAATCAGTTAAATCGTCTTCGGAATAATCGTCATCGAATTCATCCAAACCTAATTCATCTTCTTCATCTTCAGACAATTCTTGTTCATTTTCGTCACCTGCAAACATGTCCTCATCCATAACTTTACGTGAATCTTCTGTCGGAGGATTACCCATTGACAATAGCATTTCTGGAGTTTCTGGTTCGTTTCTGTCGAAACCAATTAATTCTACCAAAAAGATCCACATGCGCATAAAATCATAAACTAAAATGAACTTTTGGTCAGGTTCTTCCAAGAAATCTTTGATGGTTGCATTTTTCATTACAGCCGCTGGTGAATCAATTGAATCGTCGTCGTAAGACATATCCATCAAGCTGATTTCGTGACCTTTGTCCCAATTATCATCTGAAACATAGAAACTCGCCATTTGATCTCCTTTGAAGTTAAAAGATTTCAAAATAGCGTGATAAAGCGATTCAAAATTGTCAGTATCAGAGATTAAAATATCTCTAAACACTTCTTCTTTCCTTTCTGAATCTAATAAAACTCTGAATTTTAAGCCTGGCATATTATGGATTTTTCAATCTATGTAAAATTAAAATTAAAAATCTAAAACAAGGTCGATATAAAGCGGAAAGTTAACAGTAATTGCAATAAAATCTTGAATTACACACGTTGCAAACCCAATTCTTCACCAAGTTTCAACATCAACTCATAAGCTTGTTCGGGTGAATTTTCAATTTGTCCTTCTAAAATTGCTTCTTTGATATTCGATTTGATGATGCCAATTTCAGCAGATGGGCCTATGCCAAATGTTTGCATAATAAGTTCACCACTTACTGGAGGTTGGAAATTCCGAATCCTATCTTTTTCTTCGACTTGTTTTAATTTTTGAGAAACTAATTCAAAGTTATTTTTGTATTTTTTTACTTTGAATTCATTTTTTGAGGTGATGTCTGCGTTACATAATTTCATCAAATCATCGATGTCGTCGCCAGCTTCTGAAAGTAATCTTCGAATGGCAGAATCAGTTACGAAGCCTTTTACAAGCGCAATTGGACGAAGGTGAAGACGCACCAATTTTTGAACGTACTTCATTTTATTATCCAAAGGTAATTTTAAGTTTTTGAAAATTTTCGGCACCATTCTCGCTCCTAAATCTTCATGTCCGTGAAACGTCCAACCAACTTCTTTATCGAATCTTTTTGTGGGAGGTTTGGCAATATCGTGTAAAATCGCCGCCCAACGTAACCATAAATCATCGGTGTGCTGAGCTATATTATCGAGGACTTCTAAGGTATGTAAAAAATTATCTTTATGTCCTTTTCCGTCGATGTAATCTATTCCTTGAAGCGCGACCATTTCTGGGAAGAAACGTTTTAAAAGCAAGGTAGATTGAAGCAATTTGAAACCACGTGAAGGCGTTTTAGTTAAGATGATTTTATTCAATTCATCTGCAATTCTTTCTTTGGAAATAATGTCCAAACGATCGGATTGTTTACGAATAGCTTCCAAACAAGTAGTTTCAATTTTGAAATCTAGACGTGTTGCAAAACGAATGGCACGCAACATTCTTAATGGGTCATCGCTAAAAGTAATTTCAGGTTCCAAAGGTGTTCTAATAATTCCTTTATCCAAATCTTCAACCCCATTAAAGGGATCAATTAATTCGCCAAAATTTGATGGATGTAAACTTAAAGCTAATGCATTGATTGTAAAATCTCTGCGGTTTTGATCGTCTTGTAAAGTTCCAGTTTCAGTGAATGGTTTTCTGGAATCGGAATCATAAGATTCTTTTCGAGCGCCAACAAATTCAATGTCTAAATCTTTGTAACGAAAATGTGCCGTTCCATAACTTTTGAAAACAGTTACTTTTTTTACACGTAGTATACTAGCAACATCATTTGCTAAACTTGGGCCGTTACCAACCACAACAATATCAATGTCTTTTGAAGGATTTTCAAGCAATAAATCGCGCACAAAACCACCAATAACATAAGCTTCAAGATTCCTTTCGCCGATGTATTTTGAAACAACTTTAAAAACTGGATGTGTAAGTTGACTAGCGTAATTTTGAGCCATTAAAAAGATTTTATTTGAATAGAATCAAAAGTGAATTAATCTTCATCTTCTTCATCGTCGTCAAAATCTTCTTCGTCTTTGCGTTTGTAGGAGAATAACTCTTCGTCATCAAAATCGTCGTCATCTTCAAAAAACTTTTTCTCTTTTCCGCTTTTTTTGAAAGCATCCATTTTAGGTTTTTTGTTACGATTATCCGTATCGATTGACTTACGATCTTTTTCTTTTGCTATTTTTTTTCTTGGTTCGTTCGAAGGGATGTCAAGTGAAGGTAAAATTACAGTTGGATCTTTCGGTGTTCCAAAAGGCGCATCTGTTCTTGGTTCTCTTGGTTTTTGATTGTCGTAAGCAGGACGTGTGTTAGGAGTTCTGTTTTCACGCTGTTCCGCTTCTTTAACTGCAATTGGTCTGCCGTTAATAATGTGACCGTCAAGTGCATTAATTGCTGCGTTGGCTTCATTTTTATCTGCCATTTCAACGAAAGCAAAACCCCTGGACTTACCGGTTTCTCTGTCAGTTGCAACATTTGCTTTGAGGACTTTCCCATGCTGCTCGAACAAATTCCTTAATTGTTCGCTAGAAACACCAAAATCTAATTTGGCTACAAAAATACTGGTCATAGAAAGAAAAAAACGTCTATTTTATTGTTTGTTATTTATTATTAGCCGAAATTAGAACAAAAAATTAAATTAACATCAAACGAATTGAAAAAATGTGAAATATTCATAAAGCATACAAAATTTATATACTTAAAATTAAGTACAATTATCTGATTTGTAGTGATTTTATTAGTCTTAGTTTAGACGCAGAAATGCTTTATTTTATTTCCTTTTTGATAGTTAATTAATAAGTTGTTATATTTAACGCATACAAAACCATTTAAGCAATTAATTATGGAAGAATACGGAAAAATTCTATTGTTCGCAATGCCACTTTTTTTGATTTTTGTGCTGGCTGAAAAGTTATACGGATATCTAAAAGGGAACGACACAATGCCTTTCGTGGATGCAATTTCTAGTTTGAGTTCTGGAATGAGTAACGTTGTAAAAGATGTTTTAGGTTTAACTATAACCATCGTAAGTTACGAATGGTTAGTGAATCATGTAGCGATTTTCCAAGTGAAAGAAACCGTTCTTGTTTATCTTATTGCCTTTATTGTGATTGATTTTTATGGTTATTGGCACCACAGAATTGATCATCAAATAAATTTCTTTTGGAATGAACACGTTGTTCACCACAGCAGCGAAGAATTCAATTTAGCTTGTGCATTGCGTCAACCTGTTTCTGGAATCTTCAATATTTTTACCTTTTTATTAATTCCAGCAGCCCTTTTTGGAGTTCCAACTGATGTAATTGCTATTGTACTTCCTTTGCATTTGTTCTTGCAGTTTTGGTATCATACCCGTCACATTGGTAAAATGGGATTTTTGGAACATGTTATTGTAACTCCTTCGCATCACCGAGTGCATCACGCATTAAACAAGGAGTATATGGATAAAAATTTGGGGCAAATCTTTATTTTTTGGGATAAGTTATTTGGAACTTTCCAAGAAGAGCTGGATGAAGTGCCACCAGTTTTTGGGGTTTCGAGACCTGCTAAAACTTGGAATCCATTCAAAATTAACTTCCAGCATTTGTTTCTACTTTGTAAAGATGCTTGGCGAGCACCAAAATTTGTCGATAAGTTTAAAATCTGGTTCATGCCAACAGGTTGGAGACCAGAAGGTTTTGAAGAAAAATATCCTGTTGACAAAATTGTCGATGCTTATCATTTTGAAAAATACCAAACCGATATTCCTAAGAATCTTTACATCTGGAGTATTGTACAATTATTTGTGACACTTGCATTTATATCTCATTTATTTTCATCTATTGCAGCAATTAAATCACCTGGAGTTTTTATTTATGGTTTTTACATCATGCTCACGATTTATTGTTTTACAGATTTAATGGATCGCAACAAATGGAATTGGATTTTAGAATTGATTCGATTTTCATTTGTTATTGGTTTTTATGCCTAC
>RFNX01000332.1 GCA_009926905.1 Flavobacteriales bacterium | reverse complement strand
TGGTACTATTTATGATCCAGAAAATGGTAGCACCTACAGTTGTGTTATTAAATTGAAAGACAATAACACGATAGAAGTTCGTGGTTATATCGGTGTTTCTGCAATCGGTAGAACGGATACTTGGAAAAAATTATCGAAAGATTAACTCATATCTCATCAAAAAAAAGAGGCTATCAAATCAATTGATAGCCTCTTTTTTTGTCTTAATAAATTCTATCAAGGGCTAACCAAATTAATACTAACTTGAAAATATGGTGCACTTGTAACACTATTTTCCATAACAAATGGATTGTCACTTCCAAAACCCCTGTAAAAGTTACCACTATCAACATTGTATTTGTAATTAAGAATTAATCCAGCCTGTGCACTAAGCCAAATAAAATCTGTTATTCCTCTTTGAAAATCCAATCTTGGTCTTATCTCCGAACGACGCAATTCAATTTTTTGATTATCGTATCCATCCACCATTCCAGCAGTTCCATTTACTGGAAAAAGTTGATCTGAATTAGACAAATGATAGCTTGATCCCACAATTTCAAATCCTGCTAAAAGAAGTGTTCGTTTATTAAAAGCATAACGGAAATGACCCCGAGCTGGTAACAAAGCCTCAATACCCCATTTTTCATTTTTAGAAGTATAATTGTACATTATGACAGGTAAATAACTTTTACCTCCTGCACGATAAGTTTGTGTCGCTCCAACACCAAATTGAAAACGTTCATTAAACTTCCAACCAAAAACTGCTAGTAAAGTTAATTTTGAAAATGAAAGCGATTGCATGTTTTTAGCTGTATAATCACCGCTGTAATCACCTTGCGCAAATCCCAAAATGAAATTTTTTTCATTTAATGGTTTAAAGATAGTTGTGTTTAACTGGAGTGTTTTTAAACCTCTATTGGCAGCTGTGAACAATGGATTACTTAAAGTGTCATCTCCAAATGAGTAATTTGATTCAACATAATTACCTCCAAGATTAATCAAAATTTTATTGTTTGAAATCACAGGTATATTTACCCCCAAAGCTAAACCATTATAATTTCGGACATTTCCTTCTTGGGCTGGAATTCCACCGATAGGACTAGCATTTATTTTGTGACCAAGCGCGTATTCATATCCAATCGAAACCAACTTTGCAGGAGATAATCCAACTACTTTTGGCGTACAATAACGCTTTACTTTTTCATCTGTTGAATACTTTTCGTATTGAGTATAGTCTTCTTCATCGCCAACTTGTGCATAAGATTGAAATGACACAAAACCAAACAACAAAAAAACTGATAAAATATATTTATTATTCATAATTTAATTTTTATGGTAAAGATACTATCAGAAACTAAAAAACCAAATTTTTGTTCAAAATATAGAGAGCTAATGTTTATTGAATCAATAGTTTAGCGCTATTTTGTTAATCAATTATATTAATATTTTTTATGGTTAATGCTTTTTTTAATAGTAAGTTTTTCTAATTAATTTGTTTCAGATAAAACTAATTACCTTCGCAACTCTATGGATATTTATTCTTCGAAACAACGCTGGAAAATTGCTCTGATATTAATTTCACTTTTAATAATAGGCACTTCGTTGTTTGTCTCCAATTCGATGGTTTCAAAAATGGCGGAACGCGAACGTGATAAAGCCAAACAATGGGCAGACGCCATCAAGAAAAAAGTAGAATTGGTTCAATTGTCCTCTTCTATATTCAGTGCATTGCGCGAAAAAGAACGTGAGAAAATCCAAACAGTGGTTGATGCGCAAAAGACGATACTCAACCCTTCCGATTTGTCAATGAACCAAGACATTGATTTTGCGCTAAAAATAATTCAATCCAACAAAGACATTCCAGTCATTCTTCTAAATGATGACGGAACCGTTTCACAATTCAGAAACTTACACGTGACAAATGAAATAGGCGATTCTTTATTAAATGATCGCGACATTTTGAACTTGGCTCAAGATTGGAAAGCAGATGGACGATTTTTCGAAATCACGATTTTTGGCGACATGAAAATGGAATTCGTTTTTGGAGTTTCTGCCGAATTATTGCGCCTTGAAAAAGAAAGCGATTCGCTTATTCGAACCTTCAACAGTGAGCTCATCGCCAACAAAACAATGATTCCTGTCTTATTAATCGACAAAGAGAATCAGAAAGTAGAGGCAACAAATCTTCCGAAAAAGGATATTTCTGAAAAAAAAATAAAACAAACCATTGCAACATTTCAATCCCAAAATGCCCCTTTAGAAATTGATTTTGGAACGGGCGAAAAATTACTTTATTACAGCGATAGTCCTGAAATCAAACAACTGACTTGGTTTCCTTACATCCAATTTGGCGTGATGGGATTGGTTGTAATTATAGGATACTTGATGTTTTCAACTTTCAGAAAAGCGGAACAAAATCAAGTTTGGGCTGGAATGGCAAAGGAAACCGCACATCAATTGGGAACACCTCTTTCATCTTTAATGGCTTGGTTGGCACATTTAGAAGCGACAAGCACAGATCCAATGATTGTGACCGAAATGCAAAAAGATCTAGACCGCCTAGAAAAAATCACTGATCGTTTTTCTAAAATTGGTTCCGGCTCAAAATTGGTGAATGAAGATTTAGTTGTGACGATTGGCAACAATTTGGAATACTTACGAGCGCGTTTGTCCGACAAGGTCGTGATTAATTTTAAAGTCGTAGACGAAGAGCCTATTCTAGTTCCTCACAATCCAGCATTAATAGAATGGGTGGTAGAAAATATTTGTAAAAATGCTGTCGATGCGATGTCTGGAAAAGGCAATCTAAACATCGAAATGCAAAAAGTTCCCGAATGGGTGCATATTGATATTAGCGATACCGGAAAAGGATTAACTCAAAAGCAATTCAAATCCATTTTCGAACCAGGATATTCAACCAAAAAAAGAGGATGGGGACTGGGATTGACTCTTGTGAAACGGATTGTTGAAGAATACCACAAAGGGAAAGTTTTTGTACTTAAATCAGAATTGGAAAAAGGAACAACATTTAGAATTAGCATCCCATTTTGAAGCTAAAAAATTTAAGCAATTAATTCAACTTAAAGTCTTTTCTAATAAAATGTTAATTCTCTTATTTTGAGTTGGTTTTTGCAAGAATTATTTGGACTTTTGGGAAGTCAAAATTCAGTTGTAGAAATCCATTATTTCGGTCGTTTAATTCCATTTTTATGAAAGATTCATCCTTTTACATTTTGTTCGCAATTCCATTCTTTTTTGCATTGATGGGATTTGAAGCGCTTATTGGATATTTTCGAAAAAAGAAGGCATTGTATGAAATGAAAGACACCCTTACAAACCTTACAATTGGTGCAGGAAACCAGGTAATTGGACTTTTTTTTAAAGTTTTATTAATTGGAGCTTACGTTGCTATTTATGAAAACTATACGCTTTTTCACATCGAAAATCCATTTGTGGCATTCCTTATTGGAACGATATTATACGACTTCATTTTTTATTGGGCACATCGATGGGGACATGAAATAAATTTCTTTTGGGGGGCACACATTGTTCATCATCAAAGTGAACATTATAATCTTTCTGTTGCTTTGCGCCAATCTTGGTTTCACAATTTACTTTCTTTTTGGATGTTTTTACCAATTCCCTTATTTGGAATAGATCCCATGGTTTTTATAGCGGTTAATGCTTTCAACTTATTATATCAATTTGGTATTCACACGGAATTAGTTGGTAAACTCGGCCCTTTAGAATGGGTTTTCAATACACCATCTGCACATCGGGTCCATCATTCAACCAATCCTCAATATTTAGACAAAAACTATGGTGGCGTTTTTATTATTTGGGATCGAATGTTTGGAACTTATCAAGAAGAAATAGAAACTCCAGTTTACGGCATCACAACTCCTTTGAAAAGCTGGAATCCAATTTGGGCGAATTTCCATTTTTATAAAGACATTTTAGAAGCTTGGAAAAATCAAAATTTAAAAACAAAACTTCGCATCCTTTTTTGGGAAGGACCTTCGGAATTGGGTAAATGGATGACAAACAAAATCCAAATTCAACTAGAAAAAATGGAAGATTTACGATTGAATACTAAAATATACATCATAGTACAGTTCGTATTATTGCTTTTTGGAGTGGTGACTTTTATGGCATTTTTCGATGAACTTTCGTTAACCTATCGTTTTGGATATTTGGCACTAATTATTTGGACTATTTGGTCTATTAGTGCTTTATTGGAAAAAAGCAAATGGGTCAATTGGTCCGAAATCCCAAGATTATTAATTATATGTTGCTTGCTAAATATAATGTACTATTTGCAATTCATTAATTGGTTCAATGTTTTCTTACTTGCATCTGGAAGTTCAACATTGTTGATTTTAATCTGGTGGATTTGGCACTGGAAAAGCGAATCGGAAACAATTACAGCCTAGTTCGAAAGTACAATTTCTTCAACAACCTTTGGGAAAAACGCCATTTCTAACTTGTGGATTTTTGAAGCTAAAGTTGTTGGCGTATCGTCTTCTGTAATCTGCGTTTCAAATTGAGCAATCAATTCACCTTTATCAAATTCCTCATTGACATAATGAATAGTAATCCCAGATTTATTAGCTTCTGCTTCAATCACAGCTTCATGCACACGCATTCCATACATTCCTTTTCCTCCAAAATCTGGCAATAACGAAGGATGAATGTTGATGATTTTGTTACGAAAAGTATGAACCAACTCTTCAGGAATCTTTTTTAGAAATCCAGCAAGTACAATCCAATCAACATTGTTTTCTTTACAGAAATGCACTAATTCATCTGCTTCTATAGTTTTATTGCCTTTATACTCAAAAAGAATCCTATTTTCTTTGCAAAGAGATTCGACAGTTTCGTTTTCTTTAGTTGATAATACAGCGGCAATAATTACTTTCTCTGATTTGTTAAAATAGTTTATAAGGTTCATTGCGTTAGTACCTTTACCAGAAATAAATAAAGCAATTCGTTTTTTCGGCATTTACAAAAGTAATTATTGTGTAGTCTCGAATTGAAACTTCATCAAAAACATTCTATTTTTCCTTTTTTTAGGGAGGAAGAATAAAAATTAGCAAAACAAGATAGTTTCTGTTTGTGTAAATGAATTGTTATACCAATTCGTCAAAATCCATCATTTTCGGCAGCAATTTGATTTATCAAACGAATTGTAAAACACTTTAATTCCTTGTAAATTAAGGCAGTTGAACTTAGGTGGTTGATAAATAATGAAGATTTATTTTGTTATTTGATTGAATGTTTTTTTCTTTGCAACCTGAAACCAATAAATTAAACAAGATGTCAGAAATCAAAGGTAAGGTAATCGCAATAATCGTTGACAAATTAAACGTTGAGGAAAGTGAAGTAACAAACGAAGCAAGCTTCACAAATGACTTAGGTGCAGATTCATTAGATACAGTCGAGTTGATTATGGAATTCGAAAAACAATTTAATATTTCTATTCCAGACGATAAGGCTGAAGGTATCCAAACAGTTGGAGATGCTATCAGTTATATTGAAGCAAACGTTTAATAGTTAATTGTTCAATCTAAAATGCAATTAAAAAGAGTTGTTGTTACGGGAATGGGGGCTTTGACGCCTATCGGTAATACGTTAACTGAATATTGGGAAGCGTTAATTGCTGGTAAAAGTGGCGCGGCACCTATTTCACACTTTGATGCAACACTTTTTAAAACTCATTTTGCTTGTGAAGTAAAAGGATTCAATGTTGAAGATCACATTGATAAAAAAGAAGCAAGAAAACTAGATCAATTTTCGCAATATGCCATAGTTTCTGCAACGGAAGCTATGGTTGATGCGGCTTTGATGGAATCCAATCCAAACTTAGATCGCATTGGTGTGATTTGGGGTTCAGGTGTTGGTGGTCTTAAAACATTTCAAGAAGAAGCTAAAGGTTTCTTCGCTGGTGACGGAACTCCACGCTTCAATCCTTTCTTTATTCCAAAAATGATTGCAGATATAGCTTCGGGTCATATCTCTATCAAATATGGATTAAGAGGTCCAAATTACGTAACGGTTTCTGCTTGCGCTTCTTCAACAAATGCAATTATTGATGCTTACAACCTAATTCGTTTAGGTAAAGCTGATGCCATTGTTACAGGCGGTTCAGAAGCTGCAGTAAACGAAATGGGAATGGGTGGATTCAATGCACTGAAAGCTTTATCTACAAGAAACGATTCTCCAGAAACGGCTTCGCGTCCATTTGATGTTGACCGCGACGGATTTGTTTTGGGAGAAGGAGCTGGGGCATTGATTTTAGAAGAATACGAGCATGCTGTTCGCAGAGGTGCAAAAATTTATGCAGAAGTGTTAGGTGGCGGAATGTCTGGAGATGCTTACCACATGACTGCCCCGCATCCAGAAGGAATTGGTGCGAGAAATACAATGCTCGCTGCAATTGAAGATGCCGAAATTAGCGCTTCAGATATTGATTATGTAAATGTTCACGGAACCTCTACTCCACTTGGAGATATTGCGGAAGTAAAAGCAATTCAAGCTGTATTTGGTGAACATGCTTACAATTTGAATATTAGTTCTACAAAATCAATGACAGGACATTTATTAGGTGCAGCAGGAGCTATTGAAGCAATTGCATGTGTAATGTCCGTCGTACATGATATTGTTCCTCCAACTATTAATCATTTTACTGATGATCCTGAGTTGGATACAAAATTGAATTTTACATTCAACAAAGCTCAAAAACGAGTGGTGAACATCGCATTGTCTAACACATTTGGCTTCGGTGGACACAATACAAGTGTAATTGTCAAAAAATTTAAACCCTAACGAGCTCTGAAACTTCCTTTATTTTCAAGCAAGAGGACAGAGGATGAAATTAAGCTCATTTCTTTCATTCTAAAACGCTTTGGTTATAAACCCAAGGAAGTAAATTACTTTGTTAAAGCAATTACTCACAAGTCCATAGTTACTAATTCCAAAGATGATATTTCCAACGAGCGCCTTGAATTTTTAGGTGACGCCATTTTAGACGCTGTAGTTGCCGAACATTTGTTCTTAAAATATCCAGAAAACGACGAGGGATATTTAACGAAGTTAAAATCAAAAATTGTTAATCGCAAAACATTATCAGATATTGGCGAAAGCATGGAGATTCGCTTGATTTTGAAATACAATCAGTCGCGAACCATCAATCTTTCAACATTAGAAGGAAATGCTTTTGAAGCGATTATTGGTGCCATTTATTTAGATGGCGGCTACGAAAAAGCAAAGCAATCTTTGAATAATTACGTTTTTAGAAAATACCTGAATTTCAATCGATTATTAGAAGAAGAAATTGACTTTAAATCCAAATTGTTTATTTGGTGTCAACGAAAAAAATTACACATTGATTTTTTTGTGGTGAAAGAAACACATGAGAATGGACAGTGGTGTTATGAAGTAGTTGTCATCATCAATAAAAAAGAATTTGGTAAAGGGTCTGGACTTTCAAAAAAATCTGCTGAGCAGGTAGCTGCTAAAGAAACTTTACAATTAATCGGAGAAATCTAATATTTCTTGCTTTTTCTTGAATAAATGATTTACTTTGTAACGATAAATAATTCAGCTATGAGTTCTACAGATATTTTTTACGCGATTGGGGACATGTTCCAAACCTTCTTTATTTTTTACGATAAAGTTGGAAACTACTTTAACGATTTCTTAATTATCTTCGGATTCTTTGGTTTCGGTTATTGGATGAATTTACAAAGAAAATTCAATGCTGCTTCAAACGTTCCTGTTGAAATAAAAGACAACGCAGGTTGGTACAAAGAAAATGCTGACAAAAAACAATTGAAATAGTCAACCTTTTTATGTTTGGTTCGTCTGATACGTAACCAAAAATATTTCGTGAAAAACAACATTCTTTTCCTGATTCTATCTTTTAGTTTCATAACTGATTTCTATTCTCAAGCAACAGCAAGTGACTGTGTAAATGCAGTTAACATCTGTACAAATAGTAATTTTGCTGTAGATCCAAACGGATCTGGTAACACACTTGAATTAGACAACAATCCAATTTCTAATCCTTCAATAAATCCCTCTTCAAGTAACTCAGGCTGTTTGCTTGCGGGCGAACTAAATCCTACTTGGATGATTATCAATGTGGCATCGAATGGTACATTAGAATTTTCTTTTGGCGCGGACGGTGGCGCTGGATGTCTTGATTGGATTATGTGGCAATATTCACCATCGGCATGTACCCAAATCATCAACAATCAGCTTGCTCCAGTGAGATGCAATTGGAACGGTATTTGCGAATCGTTTACAGGAATTGCAAACACACTTCCTACTGGTGGTGATCCTGTAAATTTTGAACCACCATTGAACGTAACAGCTGGACAACAGTATTTGATTTGTTTGTCAAACTACAGTTCACAAACCACAAATGTTCCTTTGAATTTCTTCGGTACAGCAAACGTTAGTTGTAATTCTGTTAGTGCAATTACAGTTAACAGTCCTACAATCTGTTCTGGACAGTCAATTACCTTAACGGCTAGTGGATCAGATAATTATGTTTGGTCACCAGGTGGATTAACCGGCCCATCAATTACGGTTTCACCAACATCAACTACCACTTATAATGTAACCGGTTCTACAACAGGGCCTACTGGTGGAACCATAAATGCATCTGGTTCAGGAACTGTAACAGTTTTGCCAGTTGGTAGTGCTCAATGCGGCTGTGTAGTAAATGCTTCTAACAACGGCCCTGTTTGTCCCAATGATCCTTTTACCTTGACTGCTTCAAATGTTACGGGTGGAACCTACACATGGACGCTGAATGGGAATACAGTTGGCAATTCACAATCATTAACAGGACAAACACAGTCACAGTCTGGGAATTACACCTACACAGTTACAGCTATTGATAACCTTGGTCATACGTGCACTTCAACAACAACAGTTGTAATAAGACCTTTACCTGCAGTTGTTGCAGGAAATGACGTCACGACATGCTACAATTCATCTGTTACATTAACTGCCTCTGGTGCAAACTCATATACATGGTCTCCTGTTGTCCAAAACGGGGTAGCTTTTAATCCTTCAACAAGCGGAATTTATACAGTAATTGGAACGGATATAAATGGATGTAAAAATACGGATGAAGTTAACGTTACGCTTGTTGCTGCATCGATTCCACAAATTTCACCTAGTGTTAATGTTGGATGTGCACCATTAGCTGTTAATTTTTCTTTTATTAATACTTGTACCCAAGCGGATTGGTCCTTTGGTAATGGTCAAACAGCTAGCGGTTGTGGTATTCAAAGTACAATTTACCAACAACCAGGATGTTTCGATGTTTTTGTTCAGTATACTGACTTAAATGGATGTGATTCTTCTGCTACATTTAATGATATCATTTGCGTTGAAAAACCTAAAGCAGCGTTTTATGTAAATCCTCCTTCAATAAGTCAAGGAAATTCAACCATTAACTTTTTTAATGTATCTCAAGGTGCTGTTACCTACTGGTGGGATTTAGGTGATGGTACAATTTCAGCAATTGAAAACCCAAATCATACCTATGCAACAGCCGAAGAAACTGGGTTTGTTGCAACTTTGGTGGCTATTTCTCCAAGTGGATGCACGGATACTACGACACTTGCGATTATTTATGAAGAACAACTCATTTTCTACGTTCCAAATGCTTTTACGCCTGATGCGGATGAGCATAATCAAACTTTCAAGCCAGTTTTTACAAGTGGGTTTGACCCATATAACTTTGAAATGGTTATTTATAATCGATGGGGAGAAATTGTGTTTAAATCACAAGACCACACCAAAGGATGGGATGGTTCGTTTGGATATAAAGGTTTAGATGTTCAAACAGGCGTTTATACTTGGATAATTAAATTCAAACCTAAAAACACAGACAATAAAGTAACAATTAACGGGATAGTTAACGTTCTTCGATAATAGTGCATATTTCCCGACTTCCGCACCGGGACACCCAATTATTAATTTTGAATAATTCTTTAATTTTGAATTGTTCATTTGTGAGAACCTATAATTTTCACTGATTTTCAGAAAGATTGGTCGGGTAATATCGACGAACATTTCATTCGCCGAGGCGAAGT
>RFNX01000238.1 GCA_009926905.1 Flavobacteriales bacterium | reverse complement strand
TTTTTTAGTGTTTAATCCTTTTTTCTTTGGAGAATTCAAAAGCTTTACAATTTCAGAAATACGTTCCTTTGATGCACCTGATTTTAAAATAATAGTCATGACAATTCTTTGATTTAAAGTTACAAAAGAAATTACGAAAGATAAAACGATCTTCAAAATAAATATAGAGCATTTCCAATCAAAAAACGCATAATTCTTTTTCTTACTAACTTATTGAACCCATCCAGTCCAAAATTTTATCCGCCAAAACATCGCTTAGTTTGAAATAACTTTCTTTTGTCCAACCGCCCACGTGAGGAGAAAGAACAACGTTTTCAGCCTGAATCAAATATTGAAATTCTTCGGGTAAATGTTGCTCGAAAAAGGACTCAAAGCTTTTCGTTTCAAACTCCAAAACATCTAATCCAGCAGCACGAATTTTACCAGATTTCAATGCTTGCACCAAGTCTTTTGTATTCTCAATTTTACCACGAGAAAGATTCAAAAGAATGATCGGTTTGGCAAAAGCATTGAAAAAATCTGTACTTCCCCAATATTTCGTTTCCTTGTTTAGAGGAATGTGAAAACTCACAACATCAGCTTGTTCCATGATTGCTTCCAATGTGCATTCGTGAACAAAATGATCGCCAAAGCCAGTTTTGTATTTGTCGTAAGCCATCACTTTAACATCGAAGCCGCGCAATTTTTTCGCGAAAGCCGCGCCGTTGTTACCAAAACCAATGATGCCCACCGTTTTTCCATCGAGTTCCTCTCCCCTGTTTCCTTCACGGTTCCAAACGCCATTTCGGATTTGTAAATCGGCAATATGTAAATGATTCAGTAAAATCAACAACATTCCCAAAGCGTGTTCTGCAACAGCATTTCTGTTTCCTTCAGGAGAATTAAAAAGTTTGATATTCTGCTGTTTACAATAATTTTGGTCGATGTTTTCCAAGCCAGACCCAGAGCGCGCAATAAACTTCAGCGCTTTGGCATTGGCTAAAAATTCCTCGTTCATCGTGAAACGTGCTCTAATGACAATTCCAAAAATTTCAGGTAAAAGGACTTGTATTTCTTCCAATGAAAATTTCGTTCCGTCAATACACTCAAAACCGTATTTTTCCAATCGTTCGATTAAAACAGAATGAACGGAATCAATAAAAAGTACTTTTTTCATAGGTCAGCAGTTGAAGATTAAAGGTATAAAAAAAGACTGCGATTTTGCCGTTTCCCTGAAAACAAGTTTCGTTCCTCAATAAAATTCAGGGTCGGGCTTTCCACTGTATCTCCAAAGGAGGACGTGTACGACAACTGGCGCGTGTCGCTTCAATCCCTAACGGAGTTGTTGAGTTATAAACTAAAAAAGAAGGAAATTAGTTTTTATTGCTTCGATTAAACGTATCGTATAAATGTAAAAACAAAGACAGCAATTGAATGAAAAAGTTCTAAATTTACTTTATATGAAAACAACTAAAATGAAATTTCTTTTAACCATAACTCTGTACTTTTTCGCTTTAAGTTTATATGCTCAATATGATAATAATTCGCATTATTATGTTAAACTTAAAAATGGAGATGTATTTAATGCTCAAGTAAATAAAACGTCCAAAAACAAAATATTTTTCAAAAAATGTAATTATTTGAAGTATGCAAACAAAACCATTAAGCGAAAAGACATTGACACCATTCACGTATTAAATCTTGAAAACCCTCAACATTACATCAATCGAAAGGATTCTATTCCTGTAATTCAACTAACAAGAATTGATAATGAAAGTAAAGTGAAAACAATTAAAGAAAACAAGTTTTTACATATCAAAACTACTGATTCTTTAAGTTTAAAAGGAAAAGTAATCGTCGTAAATAAAGACACTATTCAAATAAATGAAAAATTTCTACCTATTGAAAAAATTAGATTAATCAAGAAACCTGTTTTGTCTGCAATTATTTTTGGGAATACATTTGGTTACATGTTTACTGTTTTATCCGTTGGATTATTAGAATCGCAAGGGGTTGAGGAAGGTTTAACTGTCGCTCCGTTTGCCCTGCCTTTTTACTCTATGAATTTCATTAGAAGAAGATTTAACCTAGAAACAAAATGGAAAGCAGAAGTAATATTTAAAAAAAAGAATGATAGAAAGAAAGTTTTTGACCTAAATTAATTTTTAAAGAAAAAACGCTTTTATTTGTTTTCGCTTTCAGCAAACTCTTGCCCCCAAGCATGTAATGATGCAATACTTGGTAATAATTTTTCACCTTTGAGCGTTAAAGTGTATTCTACTGTTGGCGGTACAGTTGCAAATACCTCTCTGGTGATAATGCCATTAGCCTCCATGTTTTTCAATTCTTTCACCAACATTCTGGTATTAATTCCTTCAACGTTTCGTTCTAATTCTTTAAAGCGCATTTTACCTTTTGACAAATTGTAGATGATTGGCATGGCCCATTTTCCTCCAATTATGTCCAAAACTTCTTTTAGTGAACACTGTTTTTGACAATTAGTGTTTTTTTCTTCAGACATAAGCTCCGTCTTTATTAATTGCTTTACTTTAGGTTACTACAATACATTCGTGTAACTACTTGCAAAAGTAAAGCATTGGGCGTAAGTTTGCAACAGAATCAATAAAAAAAACGAAAATGAAATTATTACAATCCATAAAAATTGGTGATAAAACATTACAAAATAGCATGGCAATGGCGCCAATGACGCGTTCCCGAGCGAGTTTTGATGGTGTGGTGGGAGAATCTACGGTAACTTATTACAAACAACGTTCAAGCGCAGGTTTAATCATCACTGAAGCAATCAATATCAGCGCCCAAGCTACAGGAAGTCCAATGACTCCAGGTATTTATACGGATGAACAAATTGCTTCGTGGAAAAAAGTAACGCAAACTGTTCATGAAAATGGTGGTGTGATTTACGCTCAACTTTGGCATACTGGTCGTGTTGGTCACAGTTTGGTGAAAAATGGAGAATTACCCGTTGCACCCTCTGCGATTGCTATTGAAGGTCAACAACATTTCACAATGGAAGGAATGAAAGATTACGAAACACCACGCGCTTTAGAATTGAATGAAATTGCACAAATTATTCTGGACTACAAAAAAGCTGCTGAAAACGCAATGGAAGCTGGTTTCGATGGTGTTGAATTACACGCTGCTTTTGGTTATTTGCCGAATCAATTCTTAGCTGAAAGCTCGAATCAACGTAATGATCAATATGGAGGGAGTAATGAAAACAGAAATCGATTTGTAGTGGAGGTGATGCAAACTCTCGTACAAGCTATTGGTGCCAATAAAGTGGCGATTCGTATATCTCCAACAAGCTTATACAACAGTATTTTTCACTCAAATCCAGCGGAGCAATTCACTCTTTTGTTAGAAGAATTAAATCAATTACCTCTTGCTTATGTTCATATTATGAATGTTCCTTTTCCCGCTGATAAATTCCCACAATATCCTGCAAATTCAGTGGAAACTTTTGGAAAATTAATCCAACATCCAATAATCGCGAATTGTGGATTTGATAGAGAATCTGGAGAAGCAACGCTACAAAATGGTTCGGCACAACTGATTGCTTACGGAACGTTATTTCTTGCAAATCCTGACTTACCAAAACGCTTTGAATTAAATGAAGCATTGAACGAACCAGATAGAACGACAATGTATGGAGGACAAGACAAAGGTTACATTGACTATCCATTTTTAAACAACTAAAATCAATACAAATGACTAAAATTTCAGAAAAAACAAACAGAATTATTTATTGGATTTTAACAGCACTTATCGCTTTTGTCTTTATCGGAAGTGCAATTGGCAAATTAACTGCGAATGAAGAAGCATTGAAAATGGCGACCAACTTTGGGCTTGATGCTAAAACATTTTCAATAATTGGAGTGATTGAATTAATTTGCGTTCTTTTGTTTATCATCCCAAGAACCGGTGTAATCGGAACATTGTTGCTTGCTGCTTACATGGGAGGCGCGATTGCTACGCATTTAGAACATGGAGAGTCCGTTATTGCGCCGTGTGTCATTCAAGCATTTATATTTATGGCCGCGCTATATCGCTTTCCTGAACTAAGAAAAACATTACTAAATTCAAAATCATGAACTGTGTACAAGTAATATTAACCATTGATGCAGACAACCTTCCTGCTAATTTTCAAGAAATCTTGAAAAAAGAACAAGAAGTGATTGCGCAATGGAAAGCAGAAGGAGTTTTGGAACATTTGTTCCTACGCGAAAAGAGAAATGGTGCTGTTTTGATTTTTAAAAATATCACTGAAGAAAAGGCGGAAGAATTAATGAAAACGCTTCCGTTTTATCAGTTAAAAACAAACATTGAATATTACAATTTGATGAAACAGTTTTAAGAAGTGGTGGTTGTTTTTTAGAAAATCGTTTCTTTGTTTTCTAAAAGTATAAAATGACCACCACTCTTCTCCAACTTCACGACGAATTACCGCTTACGTGTTCTCGAACGGGAACTTGTTGTCACGGGAAGCAAGTGTTTTTGAATCCGTGGGAATTGGCTTGTTTGGCGCAAGAAAAACAAATTTCAGTTCGTGAATTCCGAGATCTTTATTGTGACTTTGGTGGTATTCTACTGCGCTTTGACGGAAAAAAAGATAAACAAGGTTTCCCAGCTTGCAGTCAATATATTGAGAACTTTGGTTGCAGTGTTCATCGAGGACGTTCCTTGGCGTGTCGCTTATTTCCCCTGGGGCGACAAGTGCAACATGGTGAAGGAAAATACATCTTTCTAGGAGATAAATTTCCCTGTTTGAATGGCTGTTCAGAAGTGTTGAATTTACCACGCCTAAGTGTTGAAAATTACCTCGTTGGTCAAGAAACTGCTGTTTTTGAACAAGCACAAGATGCGTATTTGGAAGTGATGCAAAACTTGGCAGATCTTGCCTTTGAGTTATTACTTGATACAGGATTAGCAGGAACAGGAGAAACCAAAACACTCGCTGCTTGGCGAAAATTAGGCAACACTTCACCAACTGAATTAGCGCAACAAATAGGAACGGAATGGTTAGAGGCATTGCTCTTTCCAAACTTGGATTGTTCCAAAGAAAATGTGATGGATTTCATCTCCCAACACAATGAAAACTTGCAACAATTGGCACAAAATCAATTCGCTAGTTTGGATGATTTCGCTTCAATTCACGAAGCTTCTGTTCAAATGATGCGCATGGCTTTGTATTTAGCGAAAGCTTTGGGTGCAAATCCTGAAGGTCTTGCTGAATATTGGGTAGAGGTTGCGAAAGGTAATGGGGGGTGTGAATAAACAAATTATACATTTTAAGTAATTAGCAAGTGTAATTTTTAAACTAGATCTAATACAAGAATGATTTTCAAAAAACTTCAGCTACTAGCATTCATATTAATTTCCTTTAATGGAATTGGACAAGAAATTCAAGGTTGGAGTTATAAAATTATTACTTCATCACAGCTTGACCAATATGGAAGTTTAGAGTTTTATTTAATTGATTCTTCCCTACTCCAACTGACAAAAAACAAATTAAATGAAATTGAGTCTATTGTTCTTGAAACTAAAAATTACGAAACGGGCTACAATGCAAAATTTAATACCTT
>RFNX01000173.1 GCA_009926905.1 Flavobacteriales bacterium | reverse complement strand
CAGTAGATACCACGATTCTTCTAATTTTGCTCCCGTTAAAATGCGTTAAAATCGCATGTTTATAAACAGAATTTAGTAATTATTTTCATGAAAATATCTAATATTCAAATGATTAATTGTTTTAGAAAGATAGCTACCTCGATACTCACAATCAGTGTAACGCTACTTAGCTTTCAAGCTTTTTCTCAAGGAGAGGCGCTTTTCAAGTCGAAATGTGCTACTTGTCACCAACCACATAAAAACAGCACTGGTCCGAAGTTGTATCAGGTGCGTGAGAAGTGGGCAACAGGTGGCGCAAAAGAAGGATCCATTTATCAATGGGTAAACAATTGGCAAACAGCTGCTGCAAGTGATCCTTATGCAGCGGAAGTTTCTAAATGGTCACCATCGGCGATGTCTGCGTTTCCTGATTTGAAAAAAGAAGAGATTGATGCAATTATGGATTGGGTGGATTCTCAACCAGATCTAGCAACAGCAGTAGCAGCTCCAGCGGCTGGTGCAGCAGGCCCTGAAGGTACAACAACAGCAACTGAAGAAGAAGGTTCTATAGGGTGGATTTGGATTGTAATGTCAGTAATTTTTATTGTTGTAATCTTAGCAGTTGGTGGGGTTAGAAGACAGTTGATAATTGCAACTTCAGAAGATCCTGATTCTGCTGAAAAACAAACTTATGGTGAAGAGCTTCGAGTTTGGGCATGGAAAAATAGACTTTACGTTGGTTTAGCGTCTCTTGTTGTTGTTATTACTTTAATTGTTGGTTTATTCCAAAATTTATATTCAATTGGTGTTGTTGAAAATTATCAACCGTCACAACCAATAGCTTTCCCACACAGTCAACACGCAGGAGTAAACGGAATTGATTGTAAATATTGTCACAACTCTGTTACTAAATCTAAATCTGCAGGTCTTCCATCAGTAAACGTTTGTATGAACTGCCACAAACAAATAAACGGTGAAGGAAAACCATTTGCTGGTGAAATCAAAAAAATATACGCAGCTGCAGGTTGGGATCCATCAGGAGCTGGTAAATACACCAATAAAACAAAACCAATCGTTTGGAATAAAGTACATGTTTTACCTGATCATGTTTATTTCAATCACTCTCAGCACGTTGTTGTTGGTGGTATCGACTGTAAACAGTGTCATGGAGATATGACTACTATGGTTGAAACTGCAAAAGTTCAACCGGTTGAAGAATTGAATAAAATTGAAGGAAACATTCGTTTGACTAAACCAACATTAACAATGGGATGGTGTATCGAATGTCACGGAGCGAAAGAGGTTGCATTAGGCAACGGCAAAAACGCTTATTATGATGAAATCCACAGAAGATTGAAAAGCGATAAAGCATTATATCGTAAATACTTGGAAGACGGTAAAATTACTGTCAACGAGTTGGGTGGTTGGGAATGTGCAAAATGTCACTATTAATTTATTAATATTCTTGTCGAAACATAGACTATGGGAATAACAAAAAAATATTGGAAGGGTCTTGAGGAATTGAAGGAGACGCCCGAATTCATCAAGCACAAGGAGCAAGAATTTCCGAATCAACAGACGATTGAGGATTTCTTGTCTGATGATAAGTTGAACGAAACGTCAACTGCTCGTAGAGATTTCTTGAAATTTTTAGGATTCTCTGTTGCTGCAGCTACCTTAGCAGCTTGTGAGGCACCTGTAACTAAAGCAGTTCCTTATGTAATGAAACCAGAAGATGTAACACCTGGTATGGCAACTTGGTATGCTTCAACTTACTATGATGGTGTTTCTTACGCGAGTATTTTAGTTAAAACTAGAGAAGGTCGCCCAATTTTCATTAAAGGAAACAAGGACTTCGGGTTTACCAAAGGAAGTACAAACCCTCAAATCATTGCTTCTGTGCTTGGATTGTATGATAGCGAGCGTTTGACAGGAGCAACAGCAAATGGAAAAGCAACTACTTGGTCTAAAGTTGATGATGCAATTAAAGGCGATATTAAAAAAGCTAAGAAAGTAGTATTGTTGAGCAATTCAATCATAAGTCCTTCTTTAAATAAAGCGATTGATGAACTTGCAACTTCATTGAATGTTGAAGGTGGAACTAAATTCGAACACATCACTTATGATGCTGTTTCTTATTCAGCAATACGTGAAGCTAATTTTAGCAACTTCGGAGCAGCAATTATACCAAGTTATGATTTTTCAAAGGCAAAAACAATTGTTAGCGTTGATGCAGATTTCATGAGTACTTGGTTATTGTCGAATGAATATGCAAAACAATACGGTGAAACACGAAATCCAGATGCTGAATGGATGTCTAAATTCATTCATTTTGAATCAGTTTTATCTATCACTGGATCGAATGCTGATTGCAGAGGAATGATTAAACCTTCTGAACAAGCTTCAGTTTTAGCGTATATCATTAAAGGTTTAGGTGGTTCAACATCAGTAGCATCAGATTTGAAAGGTTCTGCAAAAGAAGCAGCGGATCAAGCTATAGCTTCTTTGAAGAAATCTAAAAAAGAATCACTAGTTGTTTGTGGAAGTAACAATGTTGGTTTACAATTACTTACAAATAAACTGAATAATCTTTTAGGTGTTTATGGTACAACAATAGATTTAGATAACAGTGTTGAATTGTTCCAAGCGAATGATGCAAAGGTTAATAAATTGGTTGCTGATGTAATAAATGGAAAAGGTCCAGATGTTTTATTAATGTACGGAGTTAATCCTGTTTATACATTACCAAATGGTGCTGACTTTGCAAAGGGTTTAAAAGATATAAAAACTACAGTTTCTTTTGCTTCTCATGCAGATGAAACGGCAACTCTTGCTACTTATGTTTGTCCAGATCATCATGGTTTAGAATCATGGAACGATTTCAAAGCTAAGGCAAATGAGTACGGAATTGCTCAACCTACAATTCGTCCATTACATGAAACTGCTTCTGCACTTGAGACATTCTTAGTGTGGAATGGTAAAGCATCCAGAGGTGGTAAAGATTCAACGGTTGCTTACGATTATATTAAAGCAACATTTGCAACCAACTACCCAACAGAAGATTTTGCTTATACAACACACAACAGTTGTATTCAAGCAACAATTATTCCCGGAGCATATACATTTAAAGATTCACAAATTAAAGGTTTGCCTAAAGGTGGAGATTTAGAGGTCGTCTTATATCAAAAAGCGGGTATTGGAAACGGAATGTATGCAAGTAATCCTTGGTTACAAGAGTTACCAGATCCAATTACAAAAGTAACGTGGGATAACTACATTACTATGAATCCGTTAGAAATGGAAAAAGGTGGTTTCGCTACTACTTATGACCAAGAAAACGGGTTAAATTTGGCAACAGTTACTGTTAATGGAAAATCTGTTACATTACCAGTTTATCCTTTACCTGGACAAGCATTAAAAACAGTAGGTATTGCATTGGGATATGGTCGCGGAGCAAACGGTGAGGCTATAGGTCGCGCTGCATTCCAAACAAAAGAATATGGCGGTTACGCTCAAGATAATAAAGGAAATAAAGTTGCAATAGGTGCTAATGTTTATCCTTTTTCTTCTTTTGAGAATGGAACATACAACTATGATGCAGTAGGTAAATTGACAAAAGCTGAAGGAACTTATCCTATTGCAGCTACACAAATTCATCATACTGTAATGGGTCGTTATTCAATTGTAAGAGAAACAACTCTTGGAATTTACAAAGAAAGCGATCGTACAGCTTACAATCCAATCCATGAATTGCAAAAACTAGATGAGCACGGGAATCATGTTAAAGTTCCAATGGGAGAGTTTGATTTGTGGGATGCGCATCCAATTGAGAAAATTGGTCATAGATGGGGAATGACAATAGATTTGTCATCATGTATTGGCTGTGGATCTTGTTTAATAGCTTGTCAATCAGAGAACAACGTTCCAGTTGTTGGTAAAGATGAAGTTAGAAGAGGTCGTGAAATGCACTGGTTAAGAATAGACCGTTATTTCGCATCAGATGAAGAAGCAGTAGTAGGTACAAGAAAAGATAAAGAGACATTTTCATATGATAAAGCGGAATTAGCAGCAGAGAACCCTAAAGTAGTTCACATGCCGTTAATGTGTCATCATTGTAATCACGCACCATGTGAGACAGTTTGTCCTGTAGCTGCAACAACACATAGTAATGAAGGATTGAATCAAATGACTTACAACCGTTGTATTGGTACTAGATATTGTGCAAACAACTGTCCATACAAAGTACGTCGTTTCAATTGGTTTAACTATCCATCTTACAAAAAATTCACTGAAATTAATCCTGCACAAGATGATTTAGGACGTATGGTTCTCAATCCAGATGTTACTGTTAGAACTCGTGGGGTGATGGAGAAATGTTCATTCTGTGTTCAACGTATTCAAGCAACTAAATTGGTAGCTAAAAAGGAACTACGTCCAGTATTAGATGGTGAATTAGCAACGGCATGTTCAGACTCTTGTCCTACGAATGCAATTATAGTTGGCGATTGGAATGACATTCGTTCAAATGTTAGAAAAAGTTCAGCTGACACAAGATCTTACCAAGCACTTGAAGAAGTTGGAGTTAAGCCAAATATTTGGTACAAAGTAAAAGTGAGAAATGAAGACAACAACTTGTTAGAAAAGTTACAAGTTTCAACTTTAGTTCACCATGAAGATAAAAAAGCGCATCATTAATCGATAATAATAACTTGTAATGCAAAAGGAAGCAGCAATAAGAGAACCCCTCATTTTAGGTCACAAGACTTATCATGACATCACAGAAGATGTTTGCCGTCCGATTGAGGATAAAGCACCTAGAATGTGGTACATTTTGTTTGGAATCGCTCTAATCATTGGACTTTACGGTGTAGGATGTATCTTATACTTATTAGGAACTGGTGTTGGGGTTTGGGGATTGAACAAAACAATTGGTTGGGCATGGGATATCACTAACTTCGTTTGGTGGGTAGGTATCGGTCACGCTGGAACCTTAATTTCAGCAGTATTGTTATTGTTCCGTCAAAAATGGAGAATGGCAATTAACCGTTCAGCTGAGGCGATGACAATCTTTGCGGTATTTATGGCAGGTTTATTTCCACTCATTCATATGGGTCGTCTTTGGGTTGGATATTGGGTATTACCAATTCCTAATCAATTCGGTTCATTGTGGGTTAACTTTAACTCACCTCTACTTTGGGATGTATTCGCTATTTCTACATATTTGTCTGTATCTTTAATATTTTGGTACATTGGTTTAATTCCTGATTTCGCTACAATTAGAGATAGAGCTAAAAAACCTCTTTCAAAAAAGATGTATTCAATCTTAGCATTTGGTTGGTCAGGAAGAGCTAAAAACTGGAATCGTTTTGAATTAGTATCATTGGTATTAGCAGGTTTAGCAACTCCACTAGTATTCTCGGTTCACTCGATAGTATCATTTGACTTTGCTACATCTGTAATTCCAGGATGGCATACGACTATATTCCCTCCATACTTCGTTGCAGGTGCGGTATTCTCAGGTTTTGCAATGGTACAAACACTTCTATTAATCATGCGTAAAGCTATGGGCTTAGAAGCATACATTCATACTAAGCACGTTGAATACATGAATATCGTAATCATGGTAACAGGTTCAATAGTTGGTACTGCTTATATTACTGAGTTGTTTATCTCTTGGTATTCAGGTGTTGAATATGAAGCTTATGCATTTGTTAATAGAGCAACTGGACCATATTGGTGGGCTTATGCTTCAATGATGACTTGTAACGTTGTTTCTCCACAATTAATGTGGATTAGAAAATTGAGAAGAAGCTTATTGTTTACATTCTTTATTTCCATTGTAGTAAATATCGGTATGTGGTTTGAGCGTTATGTAATTATTGTAACTTCAATTCACCGTGATTATATACCAGCTGCGTGGAGTATGCATTACCCAAGCCATATAGACATTGGAGTTTATGTAGGAACAATTGGATTATTCTTTGTGTTCTTTTTATTGTTCGCTCGTTTCTTCCCAGTATTAGCATTGAATGAAGTAAAAACTATTCTTAAAGGTTCTGGTCAATCTTACAAAGAATCACCAGATTATCATAATCACCATTAATAAAATAGAGATGTCAGATAAAGTAATATACGTAATGTACGACGATGACCATACGCTTCTTGATGGAGCTAAGAAACTCGTAGCAAATGGCGTTAAGATAACTGAAGTATTTTCTCCATTCCCAATTCACGGTATAGATCCAGTAATTGGAATAAAAAATACAAGATTAGGAATTATGGCTTTCCTTTATGGACTGACAGGTTTAACTCTTGCAACACTAGGAATGAGATATATGATGGTTGTTGACTGGAAGATGAATATTGGTGGTAAACCTAATTTCTCATACTTAGAAAATATTTTGGCTTTTGTACCAATATCTTTTGAGTTTACTGTACTATGTGCAGCACATGGAATGGCAATTACTTACTTATTAAAAAATAAAACATTGCCAGGTATGCCCGCTCAAAACCCAGATCCTCGTACAACAGATGATAAATTCGTTATGGAGATTCGTTTGAGTGAAAACTCAGCATTAACAGAAGAAGCGATTGATAATTTGTTAAGTGAAACAGGTTATTTTGAGTTAGACAAAAAAGAAGTGAAATAAGCAATTTAAGCGTATAAAGATGAAAAAAACGTTTTTGACAGTATTAGGATTCTCAACAATGGCATTTTCGTTATTGTTCTTAGGATCTTGTACTACTAACGCTGATAGTTCGGGATATGAGTATATGCCTGATATGTATCGTTCCCCTGCAATTGAGGCATACGTTGATTATGCTGAAATTAGAGGCAAAGAAAGAACTGAGTTAAAGTCTCTGCTTTCTGCTTTGACTCCACCTAGAAACACAATTCCATTTTACGGAATAGACTCTTCGGAGGTAAAATTAATGTTGCCAAATCTTAGAAAGGCAAATATAGCTTTTAGAGAAACACATAGTTGGTTTGGAAAAGACGTTAGTTTATTAGATGAATATGCTTTAGCAATAAATGACAAAAATCCTTACGTCTTAACGGCAAAGAATTCTGAGGCAATTCTTAAGAATGGAAAAGATTTGTTTACTGCAATGTGTCAACATTGTCATGGAGAAAAAGGTGATGGTAACGGGCCAATGGTTACAAGTGGGGCATATTCAGGTGTACCTAATTACGCAAACTTAGCCACTTTATCAGACGGACAAATTTTCTATTCAATATACTATGGTAAAGGGATGATGGGTGCTCATAGTCCATTGTTAAATAAAAAGGAAATATGGACTTTGGTTCACT
>RFNX01000298.1 GCA_009926905.1 Flavobacteriales bacterium | reverse complement strand
ATATAATAGAGCTTAACCATTTCTTTCCGACATTAATAATTTGGCCTTGGCTGTTTGTTTTGTATAAATCAAAGTCATATATGCTTCCTAGATATCCTAAATTTATCCCGTGTTCAAAGTATCCTCCCCAATTACTTGTCCTTCGAATAAAGTTGTCGATTGTAAGCCCTCCGGATGAATATATGCCTGATTTCCGATTAAATATTAGGGATAAGTTACTATGAAGACTATATTTTTCAGAAAATGGAATTACCTTGCCAATACCAACTTTTGTTCCATAATTATGATTTAGTGTGCCCCAATAACCAACACTTAATTCCCAAATTTTACTTTTAGGCTTCTGTTGTCCGTAAATTGCATTGACAGACAAAACAATTAAAAGCAATGAAATAAATGATTTACATTTTTTGTTCATAATTATTGATTTGCAAATTGTAAAAGAGCGTTTCTTAATGTTTGGGAATAAGCATAACTGCGGTTGGTGAACATTATGTAGCCTATATGTTTTTCCCTATCAAAATACATTTCAGTCGAAACACCTGGATCACCACCATTATGACCCCAAACTGAAAAACTCACATTTTCTTTAAACTCAAATATAAGTCCTTGTTTTACATCTTTTGACAGGTGCTGAATGCTAAGAATTGTATCAACCGTTGATGGTTGAAGCAACTGGTAGTTATTAAACGAGCCTGTCATTAAATATGCACGCATCAGTTTAGATAAATCTTCAGTAGTTGTTATGAGGTGTCCATCTGGATAGGTAGGGTAAGAATAAAACGGTTTAGAAGGATTAAGGTTATTGAGGTCAGAGTATGGTATAGCTATTTCATCTTTTGGAGTTTCGTTAAATAACCAAGTTGTTTTGTTCATACCCAAAGGTTGAAAAACATGTTCTTTGCAATACTCATTAAAATCAATTCCTGAAACATGTTCAACAATACAAGCAGCTAATGCAGCACCAACGTTAGAGTATTTGTAATTTGTTCCGGGACGATTAGAATAAAAGTTGGCATTTGTATAATAGGTGCCGTTCTTTGTCAGGTAGTTTTTTTGGAAGTTCATCAATAAAACTGGATAATCATCATATCCGTATAAATAATATTCAGATACATAACCTGCGTCAGAAATAGACGAAGTGTGTGTTAGCAACATTCTTACAGTAATCACCACATCAGGATAGTTTGGATTCCGAACAGAGAAGGGTAGATATTGATTAATGTCGGTATCAAGATTAATACTCCCGTTTTCAACTAATTGCATTAGTGTTGTTACAATTATTGTTTTTGAAATGGAGGCAATAATCATTCGCGTTTGCGGAGTAAATGGAATCTTTTCACTCATGTTTGCATAACCAAGTCCTTCCGAAATAACAATGGAGTCATTTTTTACAGCTAAATAACACAATCCGGGCATTTGAAAGAGCTTATAAGTTGATTCAGCAACTTTTTTAAGATTATTTTTGCTCTTAACATCTACAACTTCCTCTTTCTGACAAGAGAAAATTAGCAAAAGAAATAAGAATAAAGCATTGTTTTTCATTGTCTAATATTTAAAACTCCGTGTAACGTTTTGAGACATTACGAAAAAGCGATGTTGTGTGTTCATACTTCTCTACTCGATTTTTGTGAACTCCACAGGTTGTTCTTGGGTTAAAATTAATTTAGTCACTTTTCCATTTTCTTTTACAAAGTCTGCGCTTGTTTTAACTCGCTGTATATCGGGCAAGAAAAACTTAGTTTCCGTCAAAGCTATAAACATTAAGAATGAACCTGTCCCATTGGAAAGGTCTCCATAAATTCTGCCATTTGCCATGTAAATTTTTATGCTAACTTTATACTTTTCGTTTTGGTAAGTACCAATATAACTATCAAGTATCTCTCCACTAAGTTTTATTTCTTTTTGTTCGTTCTCTGTTTTAATGCCTAAAATAATATTGGAAATACTTTGAAAAAATCTTTCAAAATTATCAGACTCGCTGTTGCATAATAAAGTGATATAAATTTCTTGTTCAGGATAATACATTTCAATTGCTCTAAAACCATCAATTGCTCCACCGTGTCCGATAGAATTGATGCCATTTTCAGTTTTATTGAAAAAGCCATAGCCATAATCAATTTGTTTTCCATCAGCAAGTTTATAGGGTTGAATAGCTTTCAAAAATGTTTCTTTCTTTACTATTTTTCCTTCATAAAGTGCTTTATGCCATTTGTATAGGTCTGAAACAGTTGAACGCAAAGCCCCTGCACTATAAACTAAAGACATACTAATAAAATCAGTGTTCCAATATTTCCCTTCCGATAAAGAATAACCATTTGCTCGATTAGGTATTAATTGAGTTTGGCTTTCATAAAAGGTGGAACTAAGTCCCGCTGGTCCAATAATATTCTCTTTTACATATTGTTGATAGGATTTTCCTGATACTTGTTCAATTATATAGCCCAACAAGAAATAATTTGAATTACTATAATTGTATCTTGTATTGGGGTCAAATTCTAAAGAAAGTTTGTCGAGACTATCAATAACTGCTTTTGGTGAAAAATCAACTCGCATAGCATTTGGGACTTTGGGGTCAATCTGCTCATAACCTTTAATTCCAGATGTATGTGTCAATAAGTTTTCAATGGTTATTGTTTTCCCTTTGAAATGAAAGTCTTTAATGAATTTTTGAATACTGTCAGTCAATGTAATTTGCCCTTTGTCCACCAATTGTAAAATTGCCATTGCAGTAAACTGCTTGGTGATTGAACCAATCCTAAAAACCATCTCCGCTTTTATCGGAACATTCAGTTCAAGATTTGCAGTTCCATACCCTTTTTCAAGAAGCACTTTTCCCTTTTTGGCAATTAAAACGGCACAGCCTGGAGTAAAGTTTTTGTAATTGTCTGAAACTGATTTATCAATTAGTTTGACAAGTTCCTTGTCTTGCTTACTCTGTCCAAACGAAAGTGTAGAAAGCCCTGTGAATAGTATGAATAAATAAAGTTTCATTAAATTTGGAGTGTTTTTTTAGTATGAAGAACAACGGTTTATAGCTACCCGAAGACCAGGTTTTAACGACTAAACTACATTCGGAGAACTGATTACTCAGCTTATACAAATGTGTCTACGGAGCACTGAACCGCCAATTTCTTCCAAGTGCTTTAAGCGGTATGTGGCTTATTCGTCAAGTTTCTTTTTATTAACAAGTTCAGTAAAACTTTTAGCAGCGTTTGTAAAGTCTGATGGTACAAGAACAATGGTCGTAGTATTGTTGTCAATACCAATTTCGGAGAGCATTTGCATTCGTCTTAGTTCAAGTGCAATAGGACTTCCTTCCATTTCTTTTGCTCCTTGCGTCAACTTTATAGATGCTTCTAATTCAGCTTCTGCTTTGACAATTCTTGCTCTTTTTTCTCTGATGGCTTCTGCTTCTCTAGCCATTGCTCTTTGCATTGCTTCTGGAATTTCGACGTCCTTCATCTCTACCATTTCAATTTTAATTCCCCATGGTTCAGTGGTAGCGTCTACGATTTTTTGAAGTGTTCCGTTTATCTGTTCCCTTTCTCTTAAAACTTCGTCAAGAGAATGTTGACCGATAATGTTCCGTAAAGCGGTCACAGAAAACTGATAAACAGCTTTGTTATAGTCTGCTACTTTAATGATTGCATCCTCAGGATTTGTAATTTTAAACCAAAGAACAGCATTCACTTTAATTGTTACGCTGTCTTTTGTAATTGTCTCTTGTTGCTCAAGATCAACCGTTTTGGTTCGAATGTCAACTTTTTGTTGTCGGTCAATTAGCGGTATAATCCAATAAAGTCCAGGTCCTTTAACGGTTTTAAAACGTCCAAGTCTGAACACAACTCCACGTTGATATTCTTGTGCAATACGAAGTCCTGAAAGCAATATTGCACTGATGATTCCGATAATTGGTAATAGTGTCATTTACTTTTTTATTAATTAAAATGTTTAATGTTTAATGTTTAATGTTTAATGTTTAATGTTTAATGTTTAATGTTTAATGTTTAATGTTTTTGTCGTCATACCTTAAAGCTAACGTTTTGAAGCTACCATAGTGCGGTTTAAAACCGTTGTCTAGCGAAATTATTTAATAAAGATACTCTGTTGCTTGGCATTTACAAAGAAAAATTAAAAATTTGTCTACCGCTTTCGCAAATGTATTTTTACCAGCTGTCCCTTCTCGTTTCGGTCATTTTTTCTGATCCCATAATTCACACTTTTCAATTTCAAGAAACGTTCCATTTATAAATTTGTACTTACTCTTGAATTTATGTTGAAGCCCTAAATTTTCATTATCGCCACCATAAAGTGAGTCATCATTATCTGCTGCGTTATATTCAAAAGAAAACACTTTTTCCAAACTGTCATATTCAAAAACCTTGAGATCAGGATAGCGTCCATCATACTGAGCAATTAGGTCTGTTTGATATATGTTTGTATCGAGTTTAATACTAATGGCCGATGAAGAGTTACAAGTATTGCAAGTCTGCACACTTCCAATTACAAAATATTTTTGATTTAAACTGTCGAGCAAAAAAACTTGTCCATAAGTCATTTCTCCGAAATAATCGGCTTTTACATTTCCATTTGAAAGTCGATAATGAATAAAAGTTATGCTTGTCCTGTATGAACCGCCTGTCTTCTCGTCTATAGAAAAAAAGAATATTTTATTGTCATTTGATTTTGATATAGAAATTTCGTCTTGATTGAAAAGTGTTTCAATTGGGTAATTGATTATTCGATTGTCGTTTAGGATTTGCAAGAGTCGAGTAGTAATATTATTACTAATTGAATCAATTAATTCAAACCTTTTTTCATTGTCTGAAAATGGTGAAAGTGTCCCATAATATTTTAGCAAAGTATTTATTTCTGCAATTTTTTGTGAAATCTCGTCCGTTCTGTTTTTCGATATTTTTTTATTCTCCTGTCCGAATGTTTGTGTGGTCAGAAAGAGCAAAATAATTATAGTCAATATTCTCATCATTGTCGTATCTTAGGGTTGCTGG
>RFNX01000299.1 GCA_009926905.1 Flavobacteriales bacterium | reverse complement strand
CCTCGGAATCCCGCAAAGATTGGGAATACGTGACCGCAAACTGCACTGAAAGAAGCAGTCAATTGCATGATTAATAGTTCGTCTTTGTATCCTACAAAATAATTCTCAAACCAAAACGGAAGTGTTGCAGCAACAACACCTTTAGAAACATCCACTATTAAAACTAGCCAACCTGATTTTTTACCAAGAACTCGAAATGTGTTCGTCGCTCCAGCGTTTTTACTTCCATGTTCGCGAATATCAATGCTATGGAAATACTTGCCTACCCAAACAGCTGTTGGTATGGAGCCAATTAAATAAGCAAGTATTATATTGATTGCAATTAGCATAAATTATCTATATAAGAAATAACCTTTAAATTTCGCCACTAAAGCTTGTCCAACAGCATCTTCAGCTACATCAAATTTAAAGTTTTTCGCTTTACGTTTATCAGGTTTGATATCGGTTATTGATTTTTTCAGAATGTCGTCATTCGTGTGGAAAAGCAAGGTTCCGTCTTTCTTATCCATTGCATAATTGATAAAATAGAAACGTTCGTTTGGCATGGTAATACTCCAAGAGAAGCCTTGTCCAGATTCTTTAGAATAAGTTTGGCTATAGAACATATCAAAATCAACTTCTTTCAAAACAGGAATTCCATTAATACTCACAACAGAAATTTTTGAATCGCGAGAAATTATTCCTTTTTCCATTTTTCCACCGCCTTTTGTAGCATAAGACTCGAATTTAATTCCAGTTAAGATGATCGTATTTTCAAGTGAAGATGGCATTTTTCGTAATTTGTCTTCGTCAAAATCTTTAAAAACCTCTTCCATCGTTTTTCTATTTGTCCAATGAGTAAAGGTGTTGGCAAGATTATATCCTGGATTTTTAATATCAATAGGCATAAATTCATCAACAACTTTTAACTTATTAGCAAAACCATTCATTACGTCTTTTGCAACTTCCATGTCAATTTTAGCACTGGCATTCATTGTTGTTTTTTTCTCGTATTGATTGTATTCAATTTTACCATAAAGTTGCGTTTTTAATTCGCCTAAATTGATACCTAAAGCCATGTCACCTTCACCAGCAACCATACAAGTTCCAAGATGTAGGGTTAGTATATTGGTCAATGAATCTTTCTTATTCAACCTGTCTTTAGCACCAATCTGATACTCGTTGGCTTTGTCATTGAATTGAATGTAACCAAAAGAATTGAACATAAACTGATCATCTGAAGTTTCTTGTTTCGACATAAATGAAGGATAAATTCTCAAACTATCAATTAATTCTGTATCGCGCCATAAAAATCCATTTGCCAACTTTTCTCCTTTCGCATTTACTGGATTTTGAGCAATAGGAATCTGAATGTTTTTAGCAACAATCGTATCTGTAAATGACATCCACGATTTCTCGTATTTACAGGAGTGATTCAAACGAGCTTGACCATCTAAGATAATTCCTTGTAGTGAAGAAACGATATTAATTTTACCAAAATAATCAAATTCTTTACTAAGTTTGAACTTGTCTTTCTCAGGAATTTCTCCTACGCCACGTGTGTATTTCCCATTCGATTTTATGCTTGTCAACTGCACTGAAGTCAACAAACTATCTCTGTCATAATATTGATACTTCGCATTTCCTTCAAACAATTTTCGCGAATTAATTTGAACATTGGCATTTACAAATTTGTGATACTTAGAAATATAGTTTGCAACAATCACAGCATTCGAAAAAGGATCCATAATTCCCGCTTTACGAATGTTAACTTTCATACTATCTGGATAAATTCTCGCATCGCAAGACTGAACATATTCTACTTTCTGGCAGAAAATTGTCTGTAGCTTCAAGTCGTATTTTGCATTCAACGATTTGAATCTCAATGAATCTTGTTTATCAACCAAAGAGAAGAAATTGTCTTTAGCTAAATCTGCTCCTGCCTCAAATGTAGATTCGCCTCCTTTGCTTTTCTCGAATTCAATCGATTCACCGTCCATCATCCACACGAACTTATCCATTTGACAATAGTAATTGTTAGCTGGGAATTTGATGACTTTGGAGGCACTTGAATTAAACAAACCTTTTCTATTTTTAAACGAAACGTCAGCAATTAAACCTTCAGCTTGGATGGCAACAGGATCTTCTCCAAATTTTGCATATCTATTTAATAAACTAAATGATGAATTTTGAGAATTAATGTCATCATCAGTAAACGTAAACAGTTTAGATTTCATGATTGCTTCCTTAAATTGCAGTGTACCGTTTCCAATCATTCCTGTTTTGTCAATAGAAACCGTACCAGTTAAATTCGTTTCACCATTAAACATAGTCAATGGAATTTCTCGGTATGAAGAAGCCAGTAAAACTTGCTTTTTAGGTTGGTAATTGATAAATGCAGACTCGGAAACAACACTTGGGTAACGCACTCCCGTAGAAGTTTGAAGATTGTTGAATTTTGCAACACCAATCGTAGAATCAGGCAAGAAAGTTAATTTATTTGAAACTGAAGTTGATTGTAAGAAATTGATTGTACCTGCACCTTGCAATCCATTGTTTGAAAGTACAATTTTGTTTTCATACTTCGTATCCGTTCCATAAAAACTATACCCTCCAGCTGGTGCTTGAGTTGCAAAACCAAATGAATAATCGTTCATAATTTTTAAGTTCTCAGCAATTTTTGGGAAAATCCCCCCTGAAATTAGCTCACCAACCAATCGTAAAGAAGTTTCGCTGAAATTATCTAAACTATCCAAGGTAAATGGCTGCACAACGTAGTAAAATCTCGTACTGTCGTAAGCTCCTTTTTGAATATCTTTCGAACTATAATACACTCTTGTTTCACCACTTGACTTCATTATTGGAAACTCATAATTTTTACTTGATTTTCCAGATTTTGAATCTTTATTATCAATTAAAATCTCGCCTTTAAACAAACTCAAAGAACTTGTCATTGGAATAAATTCAGTACCATCTTCTTTCTTAAGTGGTTTCACTCTAAAAAATGCTTCATCGGAGCTAGGAATTGATACTTTAAACTGTTCGTAGTCAAAAAAACCTTTGTTACTATGTACTTCAAATTTTCCAGCGACAAACCAACCTACAAATTTAATTGCTCTGTCCTTCTCAATAAAAATATTACTGGAATCTGGATAAATAAAGACATTTTGCGTTGGCGAAATTTGAACCTCATCTACTTCATTTACGCGCATCGTTTTTTTATCAATATCAATCAAAGAATAGGCTATTACGCGTTCACGCTTTGCAGTTCTTTGTTGATAGGTGGCATCCAATTGTTTCAAATAATTGTCATTTTGTATCTCTTGTGCCGAATAATTTAATTTCATTGGGCGCAAATCGGAAGTGATTTTTAAATGATCAAAATCGAGTTCTCCTGTTCCAGCCTTTGCGAAAGTAATTAGCTTATTTTCAACATGAATGTTATTCTTTACAGTATTGTAAGTCAAAAAA
>RFNX01000389.1 GCA_009926905.1 Flavobacteriales bacterium | reverse complement strand
AATGAATTCTACTGGTTGGAACATAGTTAACATTGCTAACGAAGCTGAATGGTGTATCGCAGATCTTGCGGAAGAAATAAAAAGCGTAACTGGTTCAAAATCAGAAATTACTTTTGTTGAAAATGCTCATAAATTAAACGGTTATGAAGTAGAACGCAGAATTGGAAGTTCAGCAAAATTGTTAGAAATGACTGGATTTAAACCGATGATTACTTTAAGAGAAGGTTTAGAAAAAATTTATCAAATCAATTACGCACCACAAATTCACTCCTAATTGATGGCAAAAGACCTTGAGATTTTCAATCTAATTGAAGAAGAAAGACAAAGACAAACACACGGAATTGAGCTAATTGCTTCCGAAAACTTCGTTAGCGATCAAGTTATGGAAGCAATGGGAAGTGTGTTGACGAATAAATACGCTGAAGGTCTACCAGGTAAAAGATATTACGGCGGTTGCGAAGTTGTTGACAAAGTGGAACAATTAGCAATTGACAGATTATGTAAACTTTTTGGTGCGACTTGGGCAAACGTTCAACCGCATTCAGGCGCACAAGCAAATGCTGCTGTTTTCTTGGCTTGTCTTCAACCAGGTGATAAAATATTAGGTTTCGACCTTTCTCACGGAGGTCATTTAACACATGGTTCTCCAGTAAATTTCTCAGGAAAATTATACAAACCACATTTCTACGGCGTTTCAAAAGAAACAGGTCTTGTAGATTACGATATGTTGGAAGAAGTTGCATTACGCGAACGTCCAAAAATGATTATTTGTGGTGCATCAGCTTATTCAAGAGATTGGGACTATGCACGCATTCGTAAAGTTGCTGATGAAATTGGAGCTTTAATTTTAGCTGACATCTCCCACCCTGCTGGTTTAATCGCTGCAGGAATATTAAATGATCCTTTGGAACATTGCCACATTGTAACTTCAACTACGCACAAAACATTAAGAGGTCCTCGTGGTGGAATCATCATGATGCGTCACAATTTCGATAATCCCTTTGGATTAAAATGGAATAACGGGAATTTAAAATCGATGGCTGCATTGCTTGATGCTGCTGTTTTTCCTGGAATTCAAGGAGGTCCTTTGGAACACGTAATTGCTGCTAAAGCTGTTGCTTTCGGTGAAGCATTGAGTCCAGAATATAAAGCATATATGAAACAAGTTCAAACAAACGCTGCTATTATGGCAAAATCGTTGGTGGAACTTGGTTATACTATTATTTCTGGAGGAACAATTAATCACAGTATGTTGATTGATTTACGTTCAAAAGGAATAACTGGTAAAGATGCTGAAAACGTACTTGTGAAAGCTGATATTACTGTAAACAAAAACATGGTTCCCTATGATACTGAATCGCCATTTGTGACATCTGGTATTCGAATTGGAACTTCCGCAATTACTTCCCGTGGTATAAAAGACACCGACATTCCTACGATTGTGAACCTAATCGATCGTGCTTTAATGAACAAAGACAACGAAGTAGAAATTTCTAAAATCAAAACGGAAGTGAATGCTTTCATGTCCTCTCGACCTTTGTTTACTTGGTAAAAAATGCGTTTCAAATCAAGAGTTGATTGGTTCTACAAATCAATAATTGGTTTCATTACGATAGTATTTTCAATTGAAATCTATTCTTCTTTTCAATCAGAAAACTTACAAGACGTACTCATAATGTCTTCCATTTTTCTACTGATTTTAGGATTCTTAGTTTACATTCCATGTTCCACCTATTTTGTTGTAACTGAAACTCATTTAGTTTGTTCAAGTTTTTACTTTTGGAATGTTGTTGTTTCTTATGATAAAATCCGAAAAGTAGAAAGACAAAAAGGATTATTTGTTGGATGGAAAATGGCCACTTCTATCACTGGTTTGATTCTCACTTACAACAAATACGACGAATTATTTATCTCACCTGAAAAAGAAGATTTATTTATGGAGTTAATTAATGAAAAAATTGACGCATTCCTAGACAACATAAAGTAATATCTAATATTTTCTAGTAATTTTGAAAATGCTTTCATTGCCACTATTTTTAAATGATGTCGGAGGATCTGAGATTCTCTTAATTATGATGGTTGTTTTATTGTTTTTTGGCTCCAAAAGTATTCCTGGAATTGCAAAAACACTTGGAAGAACCTTGTATGAATTCAGAAATGCCACTGCTGAATTGCAAAATGAAATCAAAAAATCAGGAGTTGACATCAAAAGTGATTTGAATCTTGAAAATTTATTGAAAGAAAAAGCAGATACTGTCATGCAACCGATGGATCAAGTATTTTCTGACATTCAAAACACAATGCATTACAGCGTTTCAAATAACAATCCTCCTCAAACAACATCTGAAAAACCCTCAATTATCATAGAAAATACTTCCATCGAAGAAGCAAAAATAAATGTAAGTGAATCTGAAAAAATAGAAATTTTAGCAGATGCACCTCAGCCAGAAACTAAAAATCCTGAAGCATGATTCAAGTAGGTATAATTATGGGGAGCGCATCTGATTTACCTGTGATGCAAGCTGCAAAAGATTTTTTAGATGAAGTTGGAATTTCTTCAGAAGTGAAAATAGTTTCTGCACATCGCACACCTGAATTAATGGTTGAGTATGCAAAATCTGCTGCGAATCGTGGATTGAAAGTAATTATTGCTGGAGCTGGAGGTGCGGCACATTTACCTGGAATGACTGCTTCGATGACTTCATTACCAGTAATTGGAGTTCCGGTAAAATCATCCAACTCAATCGATGGTTGGGACTCGATTTTAAGCATCTTACAAATGCCAAATGGTATTCCAGTTGCAACTGTAGCATTAAACGGCGCTAAAAACGCTGGAATCCTTGCTGCACGAATAATCGGAAGCTTTGATAAAGAAGTTCAAGTGAAATTGGACGCTTATGCGACATCAATGAAAGAAGCTGTGTTGGAAAGCCAATCTAAAGTAAAATAGATGTTGGATGCTTGATGTTTGATTATTGATCATTTAAACCATATCAAACATTAAAAATTAAAAACCAAGAATTAATCGTAAAGTAGGTATTTCTTTCTAATTTCCTTGAATTCTTCGATTCCTTTTTGCCAGCTTTGACGAATTTCTTGTTCACTCAAACAATTGTGCAATTGTTCTTTCAAAATATCGTTTCCTGCCAATTTATTGAAGAATGAATTTTGGTTGATAAACACTGCTGAATCCGCTAACAAATGATTAGCGTTTATTAAATAATCCAGATTTAATTTGTTGATACTTCTGTAATCTACAGTTGACAAATCGTAACCATAACATCGCTTGTTCAATTGCGTTGACGTTTTGGCTCCTGGCATTGGAACGGGAATAAACTGAAAAGTCGTATCTGAAAAACGTGGGTGTCCATAGATTTCAAATGGCTTATCGGTTCCTCTTCCCAAACTTACAGTTGTACCTTCAAACAAGCATAAACTTGGATACAAAGCGATGGCTCTGTCCGTTTTTAAATTGGGAGATGGTGGAATCGGTAAGGAATAAAAAGTGTTGTGATTGTAGTTTTTACAAGGAATAATTCTCAAATCGCATTGCTGACAATCTTCCAGCCAACCTTCTCCATTAATCATCATGGCATACTCTCCTATGGTCATTCCATAAACGATTGGAACGGGATGCATCCCCACAAAAGAGTGGAATTCCATGTCTAAAACAGGTCCATCAATGTAGCGCGCATTCGGATTCGGACGGTCTAAAACGATGACTTTTTTATTGTTTTCAGCACATGCTTCCATCACATAATGCAACGTAGAAATAAACGTATAGAATCTCACACCAACATCTTGAATGTCAAAAATCACCAGGTCAACATCAGCTAATTGCTCGTCGCTTGGCTTTTTGTTGTTACCATAAAGTGAAACCAAAGGCAATCCTGTTTTTGTATCAATAGCATTATTTACCTTTTCTCCAGCATCAGCTTCGCCTCTAAAACCGTGTTCGGGAGCAAAAACCTTGACCACATTCACTTTTAAAGCTAATAAAGTATCCACTAAATGTACATTATTTATCATCGAAGTTTGGTTACCTACGACTGCAACTCGCTTGTCTTTCAAAGAATCTAAAACCAAATGTAAACGTTCAATTCCCAATATAGGCCTTTGTTTATAAGCTACAAAATCAGCCTTTCTAATTTGTATGGAATCGTCTTCTAAAACAATTGTTTCGCGATTTCCGAATTTTCTTACAGATGGTTGCACACAAGAATTGAGGAAAAACGCCAAAAAGGTGCTCAAGCAAAAAAGCTTTCCGTAATTTTGAAACAAAAATCGACAACTATTGCCTTTTGAATTTTTCATATCGCAGCGCATGATCCGTAATGGGGAACAAGGTACAAAAGTTTCCAAACCGATTATACGTATATCCATTGTAAGTATTTCACTTGCGATTGTTGTTAATTTAATTACAGTTGCAATCGTCACAGGCTTTCAGAACGAAATTCGTACCAAAATTACAAGTTTCAACGCGCCTCTCTTTATTTCGAAAGCTGGAAGTACAGGAATGTATGAGGGCGAACCAGTTCACAAAAATCAACCTGAAGTACTTGCTTTGCAAAAAATCAAAGGTGTTAAGTCCATATTAAACGTTGCCTACAAGCCTGCGTTACTACAATCGGATAAATTTCAAGATAAAATTCGCTTGGCAAACGGAAAAGACTCATCGATAGCACGTCAGGAAATTGCTGGAATTCTGATGAAAGGAGTAGATTCCAACTACGATTGGGAATTTATAAAAACCAATTTAGTTGCTGGTAAAATTCCTAAATACTCAGAAAAAGAAGCATCGAACGAAATACTGTTATCAAAGAAAATCTGCGACCAATTGAACTTCAAATTGAACGATGAAATAGCCGCATTTTATGTAAAAAACCAACCTTTGCAACGTCGCTACAAAATTGTCGGCATCTTCAAAACAGGATTGGAAGAATATGATAAAAAGTTAGTTTTCTGCGATTTGAAGGAAGTTCAACGCATGAACGATTATGGACTTTCGTCATCTATCAGCTTAGAAGATACCTTAACTCCAACTGGAGCATTGGTGGTGAAAGCTGAAATTTCTGGAAGTACCGAAAACCTGATGTTCGATTGGGGAAAAGGAATCGATTTATTTTCAGGTTTTTACATGTCAGTTTTAAAAGACACAACACTTCGACTGATTGTTTATGAAATGGATTACAATCACAATACTTCCAAAGCGTTAGACACTTCTTACTTGCAAATCAGAACTTCGAAAACACTATTAGCGAACCAACTTCAGAAAGACAGCGAAGGCAATTTGGAGAAAGAACAAATCAACGAAAACAGCTATTATTTATTCAGTGGCAATCAAAAAATTAAAATCACTTCCAAAAATGGCAAAGGAAGTTCGGGTGAATTTGTTGCTGGAATGGAAGTTCATTTAAAAAATTGGAACGATTTAGATGCAACAAAAAAAGCAATCGAAGCAGAACTATTAATGCATCCCACAAAGCAAGGCGAATTGTTACAAGTCAGCAGTATTTTAGAAAATGAAAGCGATCTTTTTGCTTGGCTGAGTTTCTTAGATTACAATGTGATGATTATTGTATTGTTAATGCTTGTCATCGGAATCATCAATGTTGGTTCGGCGCTTTTAGTGTTGATTGTGATGCGCACAAATTTCATTGGAATGTTAAAATCAATGGGCGCGACCAACTGGAGCATTCGTAAAATCTTCTTGTATCAAGCTTCCTATTTGATTCTAAAAGGATTGCTGTATGGAAACATTATTGGTGTGAGTTTGTGCCTGATTCAAGAATATTTTGGCATCATGAGTCTGGATCCAAGCGTCTATTATTTAGACAAAGTTCCAGTTGAATTAACTTTTATTAATTGGTTTATAATCAATATGATTACATTCACTGTCTGCATCGTTTCATTAATCATTCCAAGCTACGTTGTAACGAGAATCAGTCCATCCAAAGCAATTCGATTTAATTAACATGGCATTCAAAATTGGCGATACCGTTTCCATTCTAAACGAAGTTGGAAAATATCAAATCATTGGTATTTCTGGTTCGATTGTTCACATCGAGGACGAACATGGTTTTGACCGAAAAATGGATTCAAAATATGTCGTTCCTCAGCGCAAAATTCAACACTCAAACATTGACTTGCATCAGAAAGATTCAAATGAGATAAAAAGTCAAAGTTCATCAAAACCAAAAATAGAAATCTACGAAATTGATTTACACATTGAATCGCTTTTTGCACGTAATTTAGAAATGAGCGCTCATGAAAAATTTCTGTGTCAAATAGACGCTTTCAAAGCATTTACCAATAAAATGATTCATTTGAAACAGAAGAAATTTCGAATCATTCACGGTGCTGGCGAAGGAAAATTGAAAGACGAAATTCGCCACCTTTTGAAAGCACGTAACGGTTTCACGATGCACGACGACCAATATTCGTTTGGGAAAATTGGAGCTTCATTAATAGAAATGCAATTATCTGTAGTTGAGCGATTTTGATTCATTCTGAACGCTTTCTTCCTAAATTCAATTGTTTCAAAGCACAATATTCGTAAATTTGACTATGAGCGTACTACCTACCCCATTTGTTGAGCGAATAAAATCAAGCACTTTATTTGACGATAAATTACTTGCCGCCTTAGACGAAGAAGCGCCAATTTCCATACGCTTTAACACTAAAAAGACCTTGCAAGCATTCAATGAGACGCAATCAGTCGCTTGGTGCGAAAGTGCTTTTTACCTGAAAGAACGACCAAGTTTTACGCTCGATCCACTTTTTCACGCTGGTTGTTATTACCCACAAGAAGCGGGTTCGATGTACATTCATTCGGTTTTGAAAACGTTGGACTTGCCTGAAAATCCTGTTGCATTGGATTTGTGTGCGGCACCAGGTGGAAAAAGTACTTTATTGACAAGTTTTCTAGACAATAAAGGCATTTTGATTTCCAATGAAGTCATCCGAACTCGTGCGAATATTCTTGCTGAAAACATTAGCAAATGGGGCTATTCCAATTGTTTTGTGACCTGCAACGATCCGAAGGATTTTAAAAAAGTTCCAAATCTATTTGACTTGATTTTGATTGACGCGCCCTGTTCAGGTGAAGGAATGTTTCGCAAAGACATTAAAGCACGCGCAGAATGGAGTTTGGAAAACGCACAACATTGTTCGTTGCGTCAACGTCGCATTATAGCAGATGTTTGGGATTCTATCAAAGAAGACGGATACATTTTGTATTCTACTTGTACTTTCAACCCTGCTGAAAATGAAGAAAATGTAAGCTGGATGCTTGAAAATTTCGACTGCGAAGTTTGTGAATTGCCTTTATTCGAAGGAATGTTGAAAGACAGCTTAAATTACGGATATTATTTCACTCCAGGAACAACAGCAACAGAAGGTTTTTACTGCGTTTTACTGCAAAAAAAGGAAGTTTTCAAATCGAATAAAAAGCCAAAAACAAATAAGACAAATTTTGTATCCAGTCAGTTGTTTCAATCGTTAATCGATGAAAAAATTGAACATGCGTTTTTCGAAGAAAATGATAATTACTTTGCTGCAACGCCTTTTTCATTGGACATTTATTCCATCATAGACAAGTCGTTGTTTTGGATCAAACGCGGCGTTTTTGTGGGAACGAAACAAAAAAAAGGTTTCAATCCAGAAATTGATTTAGCTTTGAATTTTAGTCTTAGAAATACTTCTGAAACTATTGAATTAACAAAGAAAGAAGCCTTGCAATATTTACACGGCGACACCTTTCCTTTAGAAGGAACAATTGGTTTTAAACTACTTACATACAAAGGCGAAACACTTGGTTACATCAAGCATTTGGGAAATCGATTCAACAATTTATTCCCAAAAGAATGGCGCATCCGAATGAATTTACCAACTGACATTATCTAAAAATACACACGTGAACGAAGAAATAGCAAAAAAACAACTCACTGATTACATCAATCAAAAGGTTGAATTGACAACAGAAGAACAACAAATAATTGCCGACGCTTATCAATTAAAGAAAATCAATCGCAAAGATTTTTTCATTAAAGAAGGCACCCTTTGTAAATACCAAGGATTTGTTGTGGGCGGTACGTTTCGTGTATTTTACACCGACAGAAAAACCTTGGAGCACGTTCTTTATTTTGCATTCAAAGATTGGTGGATCGGCGACATTGCTTCTTTCTACGATGACAACCCAACAAATCTGAACGCGCAAGCAATGGAAGACAGCTGGATTTTGGCAATCGGGCGAGAAGAAACGGAAGAATTAT
>RFNX01000382.1 GCA_009926905.1 Flavobacteriales bacterium | reverse complement strand
CATTTACATTCATCTTCTTTAGTCCTGCGGCTGAACTCATATTATTACCATGAACTCTATACTTTACACCTTTATTAGCCAACAAACCAACCTTTCCAATTAAGAAAGAACGGAATAAATAAGTTGAATCTTCGGTTGGACAATTTGAATTTAGAGGTGGAAAAAAATTAAATACTTGTTTACTTACAATTCGTGAAGGTCCATTTATATGCTTGAAAGAATCAGATAAGAAATAATTCAAGTCATATATAACATTATTTTTAATCTCTTTTGGTTGATTAGCTGAAATATCTGAATTTTCGTCAATTACAATGAGTGAAGTACTCAGCGCTACAACCTCAGTGTTTTCATTGATGAACTTTATTGATTCTTCAATTCTTGCTGGCATTGAAATATCATCACCAGCAGAAAATGCAATGTAATCACCTGTACAAACTTCACTTACCAATTTATTTACATGTTGAACCAATCCTAAATTTGGAACATTTTTATTTAGTATTATTTTGTGAGGTCCATTATAATTTTCTAATCTTTTTGAAATTACTTCAAAAGTTGAGTCAGGTGAATTATCATCTGAAAATACAATTTCTAATGGACTGTACGTCTGACTTAATGCTCCTTCAATTGCTTCCTCAATGTAGTTCTCTTGATTATAAGTTAAAATGATAAGTGATACAAGTGGATTCTGTGACATAAATTTTAGCTAAAGAACGTTTTAATCTTATCAATCACATATTCCAATTCTTCTGAGCTCATTTCTTGATGCAAAGGAAGTGATAAACAAGTTTCAGCGATTTCTTCGGCAATTGGAAAATCTCCTTTTTTGTAACCTAATTCACTATATGCTTCTTGTAAATGTGGTGGAATTGGATAGTGAATAACAGTCCCAATTCCTTGCTCTGACAAATACTTAGCCAATTCATCTCGTCTTTTCGTGCGCACCAAATAAATGTGAAAAACCGATGTTGCATCTGCTGCAATTTTTGGCAAAACCAAATCGCCAACATTTGCTAATCCTTCATCGTAAACTTTTGCAAAGTCATTTCTTAATGCATTTGTTCGATCTAAATCAGACAATTTTACTCTTAAAAATGCAGCTTGTAATTCGTCTAATCTTGAATTTACTCCTTTGATTTCATTGTAATACTTTACTTGTGAACCATAATTCCTGAAGACTTTACAAAATTTAAACAATTCCGCATCTGAAGTTGTAATTGCTCCTCCATCACCAATCGCACCTAAATTTTTCCCGGGGTAAAAACTTGTACCGTTGATATCACCCCAACTTCCAGTTAGTTTACCTTTGTAAGTAGCTCCTTGTGATTGTGCATTGTCTTCAATAACAGCAATTTTATGTTGTTTTGCAATTGCGCAAACTTCTTCTAACTCTGCAGATTGACCGTATAAATTTACAACCATTATTGCTTTCGTTCTTGAAGTGATTTTTGATACAATTAACTCTGGATTCAAATTATAGGTATCCAATCTTGGTTCAACAGGAATTGGTGTTGCACCAACGTAAGAAATTGCTAACCAAGATGCAATATACGTATTCGATGGAACGATTACTTCATCTCCCGCTCCAATCTGAAGAGCTTTTAAAGAAATTATAAGTGCATCCAAGCCGTTTGCTACTCCAAGACTGTATTCTGTTTGTGAATAAGCAGCATATTCCTTTTCAAAAGCATCAACATTTTTTCCGAGAATATACCATCCCGAATCCATTGTTTGTTCATAAGCTGAACGTAATTCTTCAGAATAAGATTTATTGATTTTTAGTAAGTCTAAGTAAGGTACTTTCACTGTTTCTTTAATTTTAAATTCTCAATAATGTATTTATTTCCATCAGCATCATAATAATGCCCATCTTTTTCTTTTAATTTTTCTCCTTCATCGCTAACACATCCTATTTGTTTGGCAGGATTTCCCACAACTATTGCATTCGCTGGAACATTCTTTGTAACAACTGATCCTGCTCCAACAAGCGCAAATTCACCAACTTCAATTCCTCCAAGTATAATTGCTCCTGCGCCAATACTTGAACCTTTTCTTAATAGTGTTTTGGGATATTCACTTAAATGTTGTTTTGATCGTGGGTAGGGGTCGTTTACAAATGTTGCATTGGGACCCACGAAAACATTATCTTCAATCGTAATACCGTCCCAAACATAAACACCACTTTTTAAAGTGACGTTATTACCTATTTTTACTTCATTCTCAACAAAGCAATGACAGTTAACGTTACAATTATCACCAATTGAAGCTCCTTTTAGTACGACTGAAAACTGCCAAATATTGGTGTTTTCGCCAATATTCTCAGAGTGAACATCTGCTAGAGGATGAATCATTTTCTAAGTTTTAGAAACGTTTCATAATCTCGAATATAATCAGCTTCATCGTAAAGTGACGAGGCAATTACCATTTGAACAGGATTTTTTGAATAAACCATAGTATGCCAACACAATTTAGGCATGAACAAACCAACATTGGGCTTATCGAGTGTAAACACATTCAAATCACCATTTGGCATTTCGGTATTCACAACGATTCGTCCTGACATAGCGATTAATATCATCTCTGTGTCATAATGAGCATGGCGACCTCTTACTATTTCTTCAGGTGTTGAATACGTCCAAAAAATCCGTTTTATATCAAATGGAACTTGTTTAGTAGCTTCAGCAATTGATAAAAAACCTAATTCTTTATTTCCGATTTTAGAAAACTCTATTATGTGAGGGACATTATTCATTAAGCTACAATTGATTTACAAAGTTAAAAAATAATTAAGTATTAAGGCATTTGCTATTTTTGATAAATTTCTTCCATGATTTTTCTTGTCACGTGTGGTCGATAATGAGACGCTTCATAATAATTATGAAAATCTTCAGTTATTTCATTTTTACCTGAATAATCAAAAACATTATTTTCCCCAAACAATCGTTTTAAATATTTTAAATCCTTAAAGTTTAGTTTCTTTTGATCATATAATGGGTTGATTATTACTTTTAAATTGGTATTATTCTTCTTGAAAACTGATTGTATTTCTATTAATAGATTTTTTTGCTTTTCTGATATGATAGCTTCAGATTCAAGCAATACTTCATCTCTTTTGTAAAAAACACTTATTCTTTTCGGTGTGTAATAAGTTCCATTTTTAATTTGATTTTCTATTTCAACAAATCTCATTTCATTTGTCTTGTAGTCATATTCAAAAGTTCTGTCGTCAATTAAATGTTCCTCTTTCATATAATCTTTTACCTTTCCATTTATCTTAAAATCAAAATATGCTCTTAAAAATTTTGGTGAGATAAATGCTTCAAAAAAAGTTTTGTGAAATTCAGCCAAATTTGAATAATCAACAAGAGGAGGTGCAATTACAGATAAATGGCCTTTCTTTGAATCAACTTGTTTTAAAGTTGGATAATCCAATATCAATAAGCAATTTTTAATTTTTACATTTTTTTTAGAAATAAACAAAATCTTTTTGTGCATTGCATACAATGCTTCTCCAGAAGCATCGAAATGATAACATTTAGAGGAACTACCAATATGTTTTTTCCAATCTTTTATTTCGTAAAAAATAGACCTAGAATTTCCAAAAATAAATGAATCATACTTGTTGTTTTTTAAATTATTTATAAATGTATAAGTGCTTACAAAATCTTTATTTAACTCAATGTTGGGTTTGTTAATTGGGTCAAAATAAGTATTGCGTTCATAAATAACTTTAAAAGGATCAAAAGTTAAATACAAAACCAATGTAATTATTAAAGGCACATAAATCAATGCACTAAACTTTAATAACTTGAAAATGAATTTTTTCATATTAAAATTGAAAATAAATAAACTGCTGCTCTTCTCCACTAAAATAAATAATACAAAATACTAGTAAATAGTAAAATATATAGCGAAATGTACTTGGCCAATTTAACCCTAATTTTTGCAACGCATATTTATTTTCTCTGCCAAACCATTCAACAATCATAAAGAAAAGAATAAATATGAGCGGGAGAATTGGATGAACTGTTGGAATTGAAAACAAACTTTTAGAAAAAATACTAGAAACAATTTTAATAGCATGCGTCATATCATTTGCTCTAAAAAAGATCCAAGCAAAAACAGCCAAAGCAAAAGTGAATGTCATCATTAATAACTCTTTTAGAGAAGGTAAATATTTTCCCTTTGCTACAATCTCTAAATTGTTTCTATTAGTATTAAACACAATAGAAGGCATAATAAATAAAGCATTTAATAATCCCCAAACAATAAATGTCCAATTTGCTCCGTGCCAAAATCCACTAACTAAAAAAATAATGAATGTGTTTCTTACTTTCATCCACGTACCTCCTTTACTCCCACCTAATGGGATATATAAATAATCCCTAAACCATGATGATAATGATATATGCCAACGTCTCCAAAACTCAGCTATATCTCTAGAAAAATATGGAAATGAAAAGTTTTGTAATAACTCAATTCCAAATAATCTTGCCGTTCCTAAAGCAATGTCAGAGTACCCCGAAAAATCTCCGTATATCTGGAATGTAAAGAAAACAGCTCCTAACAATAATGTACTTCCTGAATAATCAGCTGAATTATTAAAAATTAAATTTGCAAATTCAGCACATTGATCTGCAATTACCACCTTTTTGAACAAACCCCATAAAATTTGTCTCAAACCATCAACAGATTTTTGATAATCAAATTTCCTTTCCTTTTGAATTTGGGGTAACAAATGTGTAGCTCTTTCAATTGGTCCTGCCACTAAAAGTGGAAAAAAACTAACAAAAACTGAATAATCTACAAAATTTTTCTCAGCTTTGATTCTGCCTTTGTAAATATCTATTACATAAGATAAACCATGAAATGTGTAAAAAGAAATTCCAACTGGAAGTACAACACTTAAAACCCAAGGGTCAACTTTCATTCCAAAAACTGAAACCGCATCGGCAAATGACTCAGCAAAGAAATTATAATACTTGAATACTCCTAAAAAACCTAGATTAATTGTTACGCTTAACCAAAACCAAAACTTCTTGCTCCTGTGATTCTTAGCATCTGACATTTTAATCCCAGTATAATAATCAAGTAGCGTTGAAAAAATAAGTAAAAAAAGAAAACGCCAATCCCAACAAGAATAAAAATAATAACTTGAAATCAGGAGTAGAATATTTTGAAGCTTTAAAGATTTTGAAGTAACGAACCAATAAAGGAAATATACAATTGGAAGAAAAATTGCAAAACTTAAGGAATTAAAAAGCATTTAGCAGTTGAATTTATAACTGCCAAAATTATAAAAAAATGTTAAATATTGAATTATGAAATTCGATTTTGGATTATGAATAATTGTATTTATGTTTTTAAGCCCTTTCTCTCATTCAAAATAAACATATATTCCTAACATAATCTCTTAACCTCCGCTACCATCAACTCAGCTTTAATAAATAACTCTTGCGCTTCTTCTGGGGTCAAACCAAAGCCGTAACGAGCATTCTGACAGGTTTCAATCATACTTTTCAACTTGTCGCAACTGATTGAATTGCAGTAATGTTGACGCATTTTCTCTACCACCTCATCTTTTGTGAGTGATTTTGGGTCTATTTTCAAAGCAATACATGCTGCTTTGTGAATGGCATTTTCAATGTTTTGAGTTGCTAATTTTGTATCGATTCCTCGTAGTTGTTGTGCGGTTTGTAAATCCATTTCAACTTCTGTCCATGTGGCTAAGGCAACTGTATTTTCAATTTTAATAGATTGAACAGTAGTATTTTCAGCTTTTGGCTTCGGTTTTTTAATGAAACCTACTATAGCTACAAACGCCAAAATAGAGAATACTGACACCCACGTTACTGGCGATTTAAGCCATGTATTACCCGTAGATACTTTATGAGATGATTCGGTTAGGTTCTCAGAAATCAACTTTGTTTTCCCATGATTTTTAGAAACTTGTTTGATTTCTTGTCCGTTCAAAGTTCCCAATTCTTCTTTTAAAGTCACGTACTTTTCTATTTTAGGATCAAAGTAACTAACAAGTAACGGTGGTAACTCAAACGAACCTTCTTTATTGATTTGAATGGTATATTCATACTCGAGTTTTCCTTCTGCACCAGCAGCAGTAAAAGAATAATCTTCTTTCACTTTTGGGTCGCCGTATAACGTGATGCCTTTTGGTAAATTTATTTTGGGATTATTGACATTGTGAATGTTTCCTGTTCCTTCTAAGGTGACATTCAGTTTCACCACATCGCCTTTTTTTACATCCGTTTGACTCAAACTTTGTGACATTTTCAGCTTCCCAACCATTCCAATAAATGACTTGGGCTGATTGCTTGGCAAAGGTAATACATCGATTACGGAACCACTTGAAATTACTGGCATTCCTTCAAAGCCACGTTTCAGAATGAGTCTGTAAGGGTCAATTTGCAATTTTCCTGGTTTGTTAGGAAAGATTAATGAGCGATCATGGTTGATAGCATAAAGTTCAACTCCTTTCATTTTTACACGTTCAGCTACCAATTGATTGGAGGAGGATAAACTCTGTTTTTCAAGCGCGCCTTCAGGCATATAGGTTTGATAATCTTCAAAATGTGTTGGGTAAAACCGAGAATAAATCTTCGCGTTTAGAATCAAAGGCTCGCCTTCATACAATTTACTTTTGTTTCTTTCAATGATTCCAAAAGCTGCTTGACGCATTTGTTTGCTTGTAACTTCTCCTGACGAATTTACAATCGGTTCTTTTCGTATGGTAACATTAACGGTGTTGGATTTATAAGTTTTACTTCCCGACTTGATGTAAGCTGGACCGAAAGTGTAATTTCCATCTTTCTTAATAATCCCTTCTTGCGAATAATAAAAATACGTAATGACTCTTCCAGTATTATAATCGGTTTCTTGTTCCATTCCATTCATCACGGAATAGCCATTAATAAAAGCACTTGGAAGGTCGATATCAATCTCGCCTTGAATGTTTGATTTGATTGTAACAGTAATCGATTCACCAGACTGCGTAATTTTGGGATCGACCTCTAATTTCACAACGGCCTTTTGCGCAAACACACAAGAGACAATTCCACTATAAATTAAAAGTAACCAATGTTTCATCACCAATTTTTACCTGATTTTGTTGAATTTGAATTTCCTCTTTGATTCCTTGCAATCCTTCTTTTCGTTTCCGATTCCTGACGTGTCAAATTATCCAACATTTTGTCTGCTTGTCGATCGGGCAAACTGGAAGATTGATTATGTTCTTTTTTGGAATCATTTGAACCTTTAGAATTGTTTTGCTTCGAATTATTTTGATTGCTTTGATTGTCTTTATTGTCTTCTGCTTTGTTATTATCGTTTTTACTTTGTTGGTCTTTATTTTGCTGTTCTTGTTGCTTTTTCTGACGAATTGCCTCCGATAAATTGTAGCGTGTTTCCTCGTCGTTTGGATTATTTTTCAACGATTCTTTGTATGCTTCAATCGCGCCTGAATAATCCTTTTTTTTCATACGGGTATTACCCAAATTGTGTTGCATTTTTGCTTTTTCCTTTTTATCACTTTTGGAAGCTGCTGCTTGTTGGTACACTTTTTCGGAATCGTCAAAATTTCTTGAACGATAGGTTGATTGTGCAATTTCTTCGGATAAATCTATTTCTTTGGGTGCAAGGTTTTGAGCTGATTTATAATATTTAGTGGCTTTGTCGTATTCTTTGTTCTTATATGCTTTTCGCGCAACTTTCAACGAATCCATCCAAGGCTGAGAAAAACCACTAAATTGGATTGTCATGGTTACTAAAAGTGCGAATAATTTCATCTTTTTGAACTCAATAATTTAATTCCTGGTAAAAGCATCCACCCCAACAAACAAAGCAGCGCCAATGCTAATGGCAACTGATATCTTGTTTCTTCAATATCGAACTCCAAATTTCGCAATTTTGTGCGCTTCATCTGGTTAATTTGTGTTAATAGTGTTTCCAAATCAGGATATGGTTCACTTGTAATCAAAGCAGTACCGTTTGTTTTATCTGCTATTGATTCCACAAAGGAAGGATTCATCACCGAAATCACGCGCTTCCCTCCTGCTGTGGTTAAATATCCTTGACCTGGAAAATCTGGATCCAGTGGAATCGGGCCACCTGTTCGTGTTCCAATTCCCAAAGCGCACACTTGAATTTCTTTGTCAATAATTTCCTCGTAAATTTCTTCATTTTCACTTTCGTGGTTTTCGCCATCTGTTAAAATAAAAATCGCTTTGGTAATATTCTCCTCAGAAAACATACCTGTTGCCGTTGATAATGCTGCTGGCACATTCGTTCCTTGACTAGAAATGTAATGTGTATTGACATCGTTGATGAAAAGTTTCGCCGCACTGTAATCGGTAGTCAAAGGCAATTGAACGTAGGCATCTCCTGCAAAAATACACAAGCCAATTTTTTCACCTGCAAGTGTATTTACCAAGGCATTCAAAGCTCTTTTTGCCACTTCTAACCGCGAAGTTTCTTCAATATCCATCGTATTCATGGAGTTAGAAACGTCTAAACACACCACCAATTCCATGCTTTTGACAGAACCTTTCACTTTTTTCTTTCCGAAAATCGGTTGCGCCAAAGCAAATATAAAAAACACAAATGCTGTTCTTAAAAGTAAAAATCGAGTAATTGTCCAAAAAGTCGAAGCACTTGAAACACCATTTTTACTGAATTGCGAAAGGTGCACATCGATGCTATTTTTTCGTTCCAAAGAACGAATGAAAAAATAGGCAAATGGCAACAAGATCGCCAATAAATAGAAATTATCAGGTTTTAAAAAATGAATTCCATTTGCATTTGCGCTTCCCGAGAAAAAGCCAATAGCAGTGAATACCAAGTACAAAACAGCCCAAAACACAGCTTCCAAAAGCAGTAAAGTACTGATTAACTTACGAATGTTATATGTTGGTCTATTTTCAGTCATTGACAATGAATAAACTAAATTCAACAATAATGACAATGCTCAAAACTGCAAAAATCCAATTCAAAAATGCTCCCGGCGTTGGTGGTGGCTCCGATTGAAAATACTTATCAATCATTTTGCGCTTTTCAAGCCGTTCAATTTCCTCGTAAATCTCATCTAAGCTTTCTTTGTCTGTCGCTCGAAAATATTGTCCACCTGTAATTTCAGCAATTTCATTCAAGGTTGCTTCATCGATTTCTACCAGCTGATTTTCATACCGAATTCCTACAGGTGTAACCATCGGTGTCGGTGCCATTCCATTGCTTCCAACGCCAATTGTATACACACAAATGTTTTTAGTTTTGGCTAAATCTGCCGCTTGAATAGGAGTAATATCTCCTGCATTATTACTTCCGTCTGTCAACAAAATAATGACCTTCGATTTTAAACTGTCACTTCGCAAATGCACCACTGCTGTTCCTAAACCTGTACCAATTGCTGTTCCTCCTTCGATGTTCATGCCATCCACTTGATCAATTTGAGTTTTGAGCACTTCGTAATCAAGCGTGGCTGGACAGGCCGTATAAGCTTCGCCTGCGTAAACCACTAATCCAATTCTGTCCCCTCTTCTACCGTCAATAAATTCCTTGGCTACTTCTTTAGCGGCCTCCAAACGATTCGGCTGAAAATCAGTAGCTAACATCGACAAAGAAACGTCTAGAGCCAAAACGATATCAATTCCATATTTATAATCATTGGTACTTGCATCGCGATCGTTCCAACGAAAAGGTTTTGCTAAAGCAATAATGGCAAGCGCTACAATCAGCAATTTTAAACCAATCAACACTTGTCGCAACCAATGTATTTTAGTTTCAGCTAATTTTTGTTGATTCGCAATGCTTGACGTGAATTTCCAATCGCCTTTTCTGTTTTTCTCGATTTTCCAAAGCAGCCACGCAATAAACGGAAGCAAAAACAGCAAATACAAGTAATTGGCTTGCAAAAACTCAAATTCGAAGATATTTATGTTCCAATTATTCAGCATGATCGTATTCAATTGGACTGGTTTCTACAATTAACTGGCGAATCATGAAAAAAGATTTCTCAATGATCTCTTCACTTGGTTTAGAAGCTGCAAATTTTACTAAATCGGAGTGATTCAAGACGTTCAAAATTGAATCTACAACAGGCTTTTCGATTCCTTTTGCTGTTAATAATAATTTGGTTTCTGTTGTCGTTTTATCTAACAAATTCAGTTCGTAGCGCGAAGTCAAATAAGAACGTAGAATGTAAGAAAGCTCCACGAAATGCTCTTTGACTTTGTCGCGTTTCCATAATTCTGCCTTTTCCAACGCGTCGATTGCCATTAAAGATTTCTTTTTCAAGGACATCTCTCTGACATGTTTCACAATTTTTGGTTCTCTTCGGT
>RFNX01000347.1 GCA_009926905.1 Flavobacteriales bacterium | reverse complement strand
AGCATTCGTTTTAAACACTTGTTTAAAATAGTTGTTTAATTTTGCAGACGAATTATGAAAAAGGACCTATCAACAGAAGAAAAAATCAAAGCAGCAGCCAAAGAAGTTTTTATTTCCAAAGGTTTTTCTGGTTGTTCGACGCGCGAAATCGCAAAGGCATCAGGTATGAATGTTGCGCTTGTAAACTATTATTTCCGTTCGAAAAGTGAATTGTTCAAATTGGTATTTCATGGTGCAATGGAAGATTTCGTGAATTCAATGGTAAATGTGTTCAGTTCAGATGCGCCTTTGGAGCAAAAAATTCGATTGGTGATTGAAGCGGAATACGATTTCCTAAGCACTCACCCCGAATTACCTGCTTTCATCGTCAACGAAATGAGCCGCGAAGAAGGTTGCCAAATTGACACGACTTTCTTTGACAAAATCCTAAGTACTGGAATTTTTGACGAATGTACCAAAGCTTTTGAAGAAGGACGTATGCGTAAAATCGATATGGCAAACTTAACATTGCTTATCATGTCCAACTGCGATTTTCCATTCATGAGTAAAAACCTGATGAAAGCCGTTCACAAAATCTCCGATGAAGAACTAAACGAACGCTTAATCGCTCACAAAGAAATAGTTATAGAAATGTTAATCACTTATTTATTCCCACAAAAAACAAACAAATGAAATCAGTTTATTTAATTCCATTGGGCGTTTTCTTCGGTTTTGTCTTCTCAACGAAATCAACAAACGCACAAACCTTGGACTTAGCTTCCTGCATGAAAATGGCGGATACAGCTAATCTCCAGGTTCGAAACGCCCAGCTCGACATTGAGTTCAATCAAAAGCAAAGAGGTGCGTATTTGGCTGCAAGATTGCCACAACTAAACTTCACAGCTGATTACAAATACAACGCGAAAATTCCAGGTCAAGTTATTCCTGCTGAAATGTTCGGTGGGCCAGCAGGAACATTTACAACCGTGCAATTCGGGGTTCCTATCGTATTGAGTAACACCGTACAATTGACACAAGTGTTGTTCAATTCGCAAGTAAATTATGGTTTAGCGGCGTTGGCGGTTAATTCTGAAATCGTGGAAACTCAAAAACAAATGACTATTCAAGATGTGCGTTACCAAGTAGCGAACACGTATTTCTTGATTCAAGGAATTATCAAACAATTGGATTTCATCGACAGTAATTTAGTGAATACAAAAGCTTTGATTAAAAACATGGAATCCATGGTGCAACAAGGCTTAGTGATTCAAACGGAAGCGGATAAATTGAAAATCAACGAATTAACTTTGGCAAACACGAAAGCTTCATTATTGGCAACAAAAGATCAATTAGAGTCTTTAATGAAGATTTACATTGGCTATCCAAAGGACGCTATCATCAGTTTTGAAGCAGACAAATTGGTTGAAAACACGATTTTAGTGGATCAATCAGAATCGAATTTCTTAGCCTTGAAAATGGTTGAATCTCAGAAAAAAATGAACGAAGAAGAGAAAAAAGGCATTAAAATGGGATACTTGCCAAACTTGTCATTCTACGCTGCTTACAACTACAACGTTAATATCAAACCAGAAGATAACTTCCGAAAAGGAATCGACGGTGCATTTTTAGGTTTACGTTTGGATTGGAATTTATTCGATGGTTTGGAGAAATACCACAAAGCGAAAATGAATGCCTTGAACAAAGAAAAAATCGTCAATCAGTACGATTTGTTAAACCAACAATTAGAAATGGCTGTGGATAACAACCGCAAACAAATTGAAGTGAAAGCAGGCGCTTTGAGTATTACAAAAGAACAATTGCAATTAGCGGAAAGCATTCACAAAAATGCAGTTTTAAAATTCAAACAAGGAATGAGCAGTTCCAATGATTTGATTCTTGCTGAGAATGGTTTGCAGCAAGCACAAACGAATGTGGTAGCAACATACATTCAATTAAGACAAGCCGAATTAGAGTATTTAAAATCAATTGGAAACATTAAATAATAAAATCATGAACAAAAGAGTAATAATTATAGGAATAGGAGCTGTAGTTGTCATCGTTTTAGGCGCATTGAAGCTAATGTCAAACAAAAAAGCGGTAGAGGCGAAATTATACATCCGTGATGCTTCAGAAGCAATCTTAGTTGAAGCAACGAAACCAACCGTTCACACATTTGAAAGTTCTTTGTCGTTCTTAGGAACATTTGATGCTGCACGTCAAAACAATGTAGCTTCAGACGGTTCAGGGAAATTAGTGAAATTATATGTAGAAGAAGGTGACGTTGTTTCAGCTGGTCAACCGATTGCAAAATTAGACGACGAAATGATCTTGTTGCAAATTCAATCTGCACAATTGAACTTAGACAATCTGAAAAATGACAACGCTCGTTACGCAAGTTTGAAAAAAGACAACGTAATTGCAAGTGCAGAAGCTGAAAAAATTGAATTGGCTGTAAAAACAACAGAAGTTCAATTGAAACAATTGCAAAAACAATTGAGAAGTACATCAATCGTCGCTCCTTACAGCGGAGTTGTTACAAAGAAAATGGTAGACTTAGGTTCGATGATTGGACCTGGAACACCAATTGTAGAATTGACTGACATTTCTGCTTTAAAATTAACCATCTCAGTTCCAGAACGCGACGTTTTAAAATTCACAAAAGGTCAAACAATTGATGCAAATGTAGACGTTTACGGAGATGCTGACTTTAAAGGAAAAATCTCTCAAATCGCTGTACAAGCAGATGCTTCTCACAATTTCAAAATTCAAGCAACAGTTCAAAACAACTCAACAAATAGAATTATGGCTGGAATGTACGGATCGGTTTCTTTATCGAATTCGAAAAGTACAACTGCATTGTCTGTTCCACGAAAAGCGTTAATCGGTTCTTCAAAAAACCCTCAAGTTTACGTTATCAGAAACGGAAAAGCAATCTTGACTTCTTTCAATGCTGGAACGTCTGATGGTGACTACATAGAAGTAATTTCAGGATTGACAAAAGCTGACCAAATCGTAATCAAAGGTCAAGTGAATTTGCAAAATAACTCCAACGTTAAAACGACTAAATAACTAACGTAATGACACTTACAGAATTATCCATAAAACGTCCTTCGTTTATCATCGTAATCTTTACGATTTTAATCGGTGGAGGACTCATATCATACAATCAGTTGAGCTATGAATTGCTTCCTGACTTCTCCCCTCCTATCCTTACGGTTACAACAACCTATCCTGGAGCTTCCCCTGCGACTGTTGAAAGTCAAGTTTCTAAACCGTTGGAAGATGCTTTGAGTGGTTTGGAAAACATCAATGAAGTAACCGCATTTTCTTTAGACAATGCTTCTGTTATGTTGTTGGAGTTCAAAGCTTCTGCCGACATCGACAAATCATTGGAAGACGCACAGCGAAAAATCAATAACGTTCTAAACAACCTACCTGAAGGTGCAAAAACACCAGTTATAGCGAAGATTGAACCGAATGCTTCTCCTGTATTACAAGTAAGTGCTGTGGCAAAAAACATGGACGATCGCGACTTTATGGAGTTGATGGACGACCAGATTTTACCGCAAATCAAACAAACAAAAGGTGTTGCAGATGTACAAGTAATTGGTGGTGAACACAGAGCATTTCGTGTAAACGTCGACAAAGACAAAATGAAACGTTATGGTTTGTCATTTTCGCAAATCAATCAAGCAATTGCCTCAGCAAACGTTGAATTTCCAACAGGAAAAGTTAAAAGCGCTCAAGAACAAATGACCGTGCGTTTGGCTGGTAAATTCAAAAACGTTAAAGACCTTGAAAACTTAGTTCTGTATTCGAAAGGTACTTCTGAAGTGCGTTTGAGTGACGTAGCTGAAATCGTAGATGGCATTGAAGACCAGGTGGCTGTAAGCCGTTACAATGGTGTGAATGGTGTTGGTTTGCGAATTAAAAAACAAAGCGATGCGAATGCCGTTGATATGTCCACTGCGACGAAAGAACGATTCAAACAAATTGAAGAAAAATACAAGAAAGAAGGACTAAAATTTACAATTGCGACTGACACTTCGATTCCTACTATTGAATCTGTTGACGCCGTAATTCACGATTTGGAATTGGCAGTTATTTTGGTAGCAGCAGTAATGTTGTTGTTCTTGCACAGTTTACGAAATGCCTTCATTGTATTGGTATCTATTCCAGCTTCATTAATTTCAACGTTCGTTGCGATGTACCTTTTAGGTTACACGTTGAACTTGATGACATTATTAGCAATGTCTTTGGTTATTGGTATCTTGGTCGATGACTCGATTGTGGTTTTGGAGAATATTTACCGCCACTTACAAATGGGTAAAAACCGACGACAAGCCGCTTTAGATGGACGTAACGAAATTGGTTTCACAGCCTTGGCGATTACTTTAGTGGACGTTGTAGTTTTCTCTCCTGTTGTATTCGTCGAAGGAACTATTTCTGACATTTTACACCAATTCTCAATTGTAGTGGTTGTTTCAACGTTAATGTCATTATTCGTTTGTTTCACATTGACACCTTGGTTGGCTTCCCGTTTTGCGAAAGAAATTAAGTTGAACCCAAAAAATCCCTTCCAAGCTATTTTAATATGGTTTGAACGTCGGATCACGATTTTCACTGATCAATACGTTGTTTTAGTTGGTTGGTCGTTGCGTCATAAATTAATTATGGGAGGTGTAATTCTCGCAATTTTCATTGGTAGTATGGCTACAATGGGCTTAGGAATTGTTGGTCAAGAGTTCGTAGCACAAGGAGATCAAGGGAAATTCATGATTAAATTGAAATACGAAAAGAGTACAACGTTCGAAGAAAACAACGCGATTACTTTGGAAATCGAAAAAATGATTCTAGCTCAAAAAGATGTAGTTGATATCGTTTTCTCCAATGTTGGAGGGCCAAGTTCAGGTATGGGGGCTGCATCTTTCGGGGCTGAAAACAAATCTGAAATTACAGTGAAAATGAAACCTGGAATGCAAAAAAAGTTCCCGACGATTAATTACATGACTGCCATCAGAAAGAAAATTGAAAATCGTTATCCTGGTATCGAAGTGAAAACAATGAATATGGGAATGGTCGATTCTGAAGAAGCACCAATTGAAATTTTCCTTTCATCGGATGACAATGAATTGTTGATGAAAGAAGCGCGCAGATTGAAAACAGCAATTTTAGATATGAAAGGTGCGAAAGACCCAACCATCTCTACTGACGACGTAACTCCTGAAGTGCGCATTGATTTGGACAGAGAAAAAATGGGACAATTAGGCTTGCCAATCGCAGTTATTGGAATGCAATTACAAAATGCATTAACGGGTAACGACGACAGCCAATTCGACGTAAAAGGACAAGAATACGACATTCGTGTAATGATGGACAAATTTGACCGCAAAAATGTGGACGATGTGAAAAGCTTGACATTCACAGCTAACGACGGAAAACAAGTACGTTTAAGTGAGTTCGCTGAAATCTCAGTTGAAAACGGGAACGGTTCATTGGAACGTAAAAATCGTATTTCAAACACAACAATTCGTGCGTATGTTTTAGGAACAGCTTCAGGAAACGTGGCAACTCAAATCGAGAAATATTTAGAGAAAAAACCATTGGATCCTAATATCAGAATGTTGTGGGGCGGTGAAGTAAAAAGATCAAAAGAATCATTTTCTGCATTAGGACTCGCAATGGGAATTGGTTTTATTCTCGTATATCTAATTATGGTAGCGTTATATGACAACTTTGTTTACCCATTTGTTGTAATTTTCTCAATTTTTATGTCATTAATTGGTGCCTTTTTAGCATTGAATCTATCCTCTTCTAACATGGGAATCTTTACTTTACTTGGAATGTTGATGTTACTTGGATTGGTGGCCAAGAATGCCATTTTGATTGTCGATTTCACCAACCATCTAAAGGAAAAAGGCTACAACGTTTACGATGCACTTTTAGAAGCTGTAAAAGAACGTATGCGTCCAATCTTAATGACTACAATTGCGATGGTAGTTGGTATGATTCCAATTGCAACAGCAACAGGTTCTGGAGCAGAATGGAAAAATGGTTTAGCTTGGATTTTGATTGGTGGGTTGACAAGTTCAATGTTCTTAACAATCATCGTGGTACCAATGATGTACTACGTTGTAGATAGAATTATTGAAAAAGTAAACAACTTAAGAAACAGAGGAAAAGTGGTTGAAGAAGAACCTGAGTTGATAGTGTGAGTGGACAATCTTCTTTAATACCAAAAGGCGGGCTGAAAAGTCCGTCTTTTTT
>RFNX01000170.1 GCA_009926905.1 Flavobacteriales bacterium | reverse complement strand
AAAATTCAAATAAAAGTACGTTCTGAAATACTTATATCTAAATAACATTACTTCGACATTAATATCTCTTTAAAGAAATTAAGGCTGGCAAATCAACGTGTCATACGTTGGAGAATATCCCACCCAAACGCCTAATGCACCACCTACAATATTACTTGGGATATTTGTTGGCGTTGCAAATGGATTTCCAGCTGAATACATCTGATTGTATTTTTTCTCAAAGAAATTGTATTCCTTCGATCCGATTTTCGAAAACTTTATAACTACTGTGTCACCGATTCTGTAATAGCCACGATAATCTTCATCATAACTTTCGTCCCCATAGCTCATTGGATTGTCATAAGCGAACTCGAAACTCAAACCATTGAAAAATTTGTCATTAAAAAAGGGATTGAATGGACGTTGGAAATTGGTGTCTGAAATGTATTTCGTTTGCCAAGCATACGCATCAGTTGTAGCACCTGGATCTGTTAAACGGGTCCACGAAAAACCATACATTGGATTTGATGGTTCTGGTTTCCAATAAACGGAATCTAAAGCTGTTGGAGGCAAAATAGAAGTTTGTGAGGTGTATGTTTTACCATCGTTTATCACTTTTAAAGAATACGTTTTTCCGACTTGACCAATGATATTTGTTGAAATATAAGCGCACAAATGTAAATTCACAATTTGATCTATCGGCAAACCAAAAAATGCAGCAGCTTGTTCTTCTGTACCTGGGGGTAAATTATCAGTACAGATTTCAATTAAAGTATCGGTTACCGTCCCGTCAGAAATAACAATCGTTGCACCAGAAATAAAGCCATTCAAATAAGCTTCAAGATTTGTTGGGGAGTAAATGTTACTTGTTTTGGATAAAAGAACAATTGCTGGTGAACCTGGTTCGATACTTCCATCGATAACAAGTTGTTCTTTGTAGCCCGGAATGTCAATTTTCACTTCTTTGGTGCAAGAATACAAGGTGAAAAAGAGGATTAAAATAGATAAATATTTCATGTGATTAAAATTGAAAGTTCCAAGTCACACTTGGTATAATTGGGAATAAAGAAACCTGTTTAACAGTAAGTTTAAAGTCGCCGTTTAAGAATTTTCCATCGTTATCTACGTACAAGAAAAATGGATTTGCTCGATTGTAAACGTTGTAAACTGAAAATGCCCAATTGCTTCTAAATTTCTTTTTCACTTGAATTTCAGCACCTGTAACTGGATCTAATTTCGTTTTGTAAGATTTGTCGTATAACGTTGCAGAGATGTCTAATCGGTTATAAGGTGCCATTCTCGTTGAATTTCGTGCCCCGTAATTAAACAATAAACTTTGTTCTTGAACGTACCAAGAACTTGGTAAAGTCAATGTATTTCCAGTTGCATAAATGAAACAAGAACTGAATGTCCATCTGTCATTTAATTTGTAAGTTCCAACAACACTTAAATCGTGTCTTCGATCGTATTTTGCAGCATAAACCTCGCCGTTGTTTAAATCTGGAAATTTACGGTCTGTTTTTGCTAATGTATATCCAATCCAGCCTGTGAAATTACCTACAGATTTCTTTATAAAAAACTCAATACCATACGCCCTGCCTTTACCATAAACAAGTAAATTATCCGTATTATCATTCACATTATCCCCTGGCAAAGCACCTTCTTTGTACTCAATCATGTTGTTCATTCCTTTGTAATACACCTCCACAGATGTTTCGAACATGTCATTAAAGAAATTTCTATAGTAACCAACAGAAGCTTGAAATCCATTTTCTGGTTTTGCTTTGTCTGTTGTTGGATACCAAATATCGGTTGGTAAAGAAACGGCGCTCAAGGACGTTAAATGAACGTATTGATAATTGTAAGAATATCCAAATTTCAAGGAACTTTTGTCTTCCAATAACCAACGCATCGAAAAACGAGGTTCAAAGCCTTGATAGAATTTTATCAAATCGCCTTTTTTATATTGAATAGCTGTGTCAGGTGTACTTATTCCATCACCTTTTATATAACGTGTAAATTCACCAACATGCTGGTACATACTATAGCGAAATCCAATGTTGAAACGCAATTTATCATTCAAATCAAAATCATCCAGAACGTATAAAGCTGATTCATGTGAAAATAAACGTTGAGCTGCACCTGTGTCGAATACAACACTGTCTGTTTGAGCTGAAACACTTGTTGGCGTAAAAATGTGATAGATGTAATTCGCTCCAAACTTTATAGTGTGTTTTGAATTCGGGAAATAGGTGAAATCCACTTTTCCGCCAAGATCACGTACACCTGAAGCTAATTCGAATCGGAATTCATCTTGCTGTGAGCCAAATTTAAACATGTAATCAGAAAAAGTTCCTGTAACGTTCATGAACAATTTATTCGTAAACAAGTGATTCCATCTAAGAGCCGCAATTCCATTTCCCCAAGGCATTTTGGCGTTGAAACCTCCTTTATTGTCAGCAAAGTTGAAAACATCTTTACCGTAATAACCGCTTAGAAAAATGCGGTCTTTTTCTGTTAATTTATAGTTGAATTTTGCATTAAAATCATAGAAGAAATAACTGGAACCACGAAAAGGTGAACTATCAGGAATCGCAGCTTTCATGATTACATCAATGTAAGTTCTTCTCGCTGAAACGATGAATGAACCTTTATTTTTTACTATTGGACCTTCTAAGGTTAATCTGGAAGAAATCGCCCCAATTCCACCAGTAACTTTGAAATTCTTATTATTTCCTTCATTCATGTTAACTTCCAAAACCGAAGACATTCTACCACCGTAATTGGCTGGCATTCCACCTTTTATTAAGTTAACACTTTTAACCGCATCGGCATTGAAAACTGAAAAGAAACCGAATAAATGCGCTGCGTTGTAAACCACACCTTCGTCCAATAAAACTAAATTTTGATCTGGGCCGCCGCCTCTAACGTAGAAACCTTGTCCACCTTCAGAAACAGAAGAAACACCGGGTAATAACTGAATAGCTTTGATAACATCAACTTCTCCCATAAATGCTGGCAAAGTTTTAATTTTATCCATTTCTAATTCAATCGTTCCCATTTTGGTAGAATTGACATTCTCACCTTTTTTTCCATTAATGACAACTTCCTGTAAATCCTTTACATTCGAACCGAGTTCTAAATTGAAAGTAACATCATTTGTCAAGTCGATACTTTTAACTTCCGTTGGATAAATTCCAGAAATAAATTGAACGTCGTATTTTCCTGAAGGAACTGTCAATGAATAGAAACCGTAATTATTCGTAACTGTTCCTTGTTTGATACCTGGAATGAAGACTTTTGCGCCAATCATTGCCTCGCCATTTTTGCTGTCGTTGAT
>RFNX01000364.1 GCA_009926905.1 Flavobacteriales bacterium | reverse complement strand
TTCCAATTCTTCTTTGGGAGGCATCACTGTCCAGTATTCAGCGACCATAATGCCATCTTTGTGCATTTCTAATAATTCAACTTGTTCCTTGTTGCTTTCTGCGCATAAAATCAATCCAATTGGTTCATTTTCACCTTCTTGTTTCTCGTATTTGTTCAACCACTTCAGATACAATTCCATTTGTCCTTTATGGGCTGCTTCAAATTTTCCGATTTTCAATTCAATTGCAACTAAGCGTTTTAGATTTCGATTGTAAAAGAGTAAGTCCAAGTAGAAATCATCACTGTCAATTATCATTCGCTTTTGGCGCTCCAAAAATGCAAAACCTTTTCCAAGTTCAAGGATAAAGCTTTCTAATTCCCGTAAAATGGCACTTTCTAAATCGTCTTCCAAATAGGCGTTCTTAAGATTGAGAAAATCCAAAATAAAAGGGTCTTTGAAGGTGTTTTGTAATTCGGGCTGTTCGATAGCTACTTGTATGCTTGCGATTTCATTTCGCTCAAAAGCTTTTCGTACAATTTGATTTCTAAGTTCCCTTTTTCCCCAATTTTGGGCAATCGCACTTTGTGCATAGTACATTTTTGATTCAATTGATTTTAAAGGAAACAACTCAATGAAATGTGACCATGTCAATTTTGCCACCAGTGGCGGCAAAATGTTTAGGTCTGAAAATTCAGAGGCAAATTTCATCATTCTACGAACATTTTTTTCAGTGAAATTTCGACCGTACTTTAGTTCTAATTGTTCAGATACAGTAGACACAATCTGTTTTCCATATTGGGCACGTTCGTTATTCAAAATTTCATCATTGATTCGTTTTCCAACGTGCCAAAACAAAAGCGTTAAAGCACTGTTTGCCGTACGTTGGACTTGTTGCTTACTTTTTTCAATTATTAAAGAAAGCTCTTGAACTAATGCGCTTGTGTTTTGGTTATTTTCTTTCAATATATTCATTTGATTATTTTTTAATCTAAAATACGATTATTTTATAACTAAACCAAATGAATTGAGCTATTTTTTAAAGTAAATTCAGCTCCTTCAAAAAGGCGAACTCATCATCAAAAACAATGAAGTCATCATCCTCGAAATCGGCAAGTAGTTTACGAAAATAAAGGTAATGCATTTGATATAACTTATTCAATCTAAAAAGGAGCTACCAAAAAAAGTAACTCCTCTCCAGTTCTTAAATTTTCGACATACTCCAAAATTTAAAAATTGATTATTCCCACTTTTTAATTAATATTACCAATAAATTCACAAAAAAATAACCTTATGAAAAAGTCAATTTTAATGCTTATCATTTCCAGTATGCTCGTTTTAACTTCTTGCACCTCTTTACATAAAACTATGCGTGAACCCAATGTTCGAGTTGAGTTGGAGCGTGATAACTTTGATCTTTCACAGCAAGTTTCTGCAGAAGCTACATCTGTTCGTGTTTTCGGTATTGATTGGAAACGTTTGATGAATAAAGAGCAAGGTTCGATTGAAGGTTGGGCATTTTCAGTAGTAAATTTTGGCTATATTCCTATTATTGGAAACGGTATTTCTGAACCAACTGCTTTTTACGCGCTGCATGAAATGATGAAAAACAATCCAGGTTACGACGTAGTGTTTTATCCACAATATGAAGCGCTAGTAAAACGCCCTTTTATAGGAATTGGATTCATTTATAAGAAAACCACAGTTAAAGCAACTGCAAGATTAGGTAAGATGAAATAATTTTAAAGTTGTATTTAGGTGACATTAAACCAGCAAATTATTTCTTCGTCGGTATCTAATGTTTTTTTTTGCAAAACATCAATAACTGAGCAAATTGTTTTAAAAATTGGTTTTGAGGAAAATGTATAAAATAAACAGGACAATATAAAATAGAAAAATAACTTAGTTTTTTAATGTTAAAGGGGTTCTTAACACTTAGAAAGAAAATTGAAAAAGAAAATAAACTAAAAGAATTAAATTCTTTGCATTTATCTTTTAAAATTTACTTTGTCTTATAAAATGAATAGACCTTTTACTCATGAATATTTAAAAAATTACTGAAGCTTGATTTATTTAATCTTTGGCTGGCCTTAAACACCGATAACCTAATGTATTTTGTGAGAGATTTTTATAAAGTATGTTATAAAAATGGCGTTAAATAATAAACGTGATTTTTTTTTAATTTTCAGAAAAATAAAGAGACAATTGATATACCTATATCAAAATAAAAAAAGCCCGAATCTCTTCGGGCTTTAGTATTTGGTTTCGTTGTTAATCTTATTCGCTAACTACTTCAAATTTGAATGCTTGTTTCACACCTTTATAAAGATTAGCTTCTGCCTCGAAAGTACCAATTTCCTTAATTGGCTCGTCTTTGATTTTCAAAGATTTACGATCGATTTCAAATCCAGCTTTACGAATTGCTTCAGCTAATTGAACAGTGCTAACAGAACCAAAGATTTTACCATTTTCACCTGCTTTTGTAGCGATAGTGATTGTAAGACCTTCAATTTTAGCAGCCAATTCTTGCGCTTCAGCAAGGTTTTTAGCTTCTTTGTGTGATTTTTGACGCATAATTTCCGCGTGCGCTTTTTTTGCACTTGGCGTTGCCAATACTGCGTATCCTTGAGGAATCAAGAAGTTACGACCATATCCTGGCTTAACTGAAACAAGCTCGTTTGCGTAACCAAGCTTATCTACATTTTTTTTAAGAATAATTTCCATGATTTTAAATCTTTATCAGTTCAACAATGAGCTTATTTCAACATATCACCAACATATGGCAAAATCGCAAGGTGACGAGCACGTTTGATTGCTTTGTTGACTCTTTTTTGGTATTTAGCTGAAGTACCTGTGATACGACGAGGAAGAATTTTTCCTTGCTCGTTAATCAATTTCAACAAGAAGTTTGGATCCTTGTAATCGATGAACCTAATTCCGCTTTTCTTAAAACGGCAATATTTATCCTTCTTAATATCAATATTAATCGGAGTTAGATAACGAATATCGTTTGACATTTCTTAATGTTTTTTGGGGTTAATATTATGCTACAGTTGCAGTTTTACCAGCTTTTACTCTTCTCTTTTCAGCGTACGCTAAATGGTCAACATCCATTTTCATTGTAAGGAAACGCAATACTCTTTCGTCGCGTTTCATCATCAATTCATAGTCTGCAACCACTGAACCTTCAGCTTCAAATTCTATTAAAAAATAGAATCCGGTAGATTTTTTCTGGATTGGGTACGCCAACTTGCGCAATCCCCAGTTCTCTAAGTGCTTGATTTTAGCTCCAAAAGCCGTAATCTCACTTTCAAACTTCTGTACTGCTTCCTTTGCCTGATCATCAGACAAAACGGGAGTTAAAATGAAAACAGTTTCGTAAGAATTCATAATGTTTATAATTAAATTGTTAAATAAGGGTGCAAAAGTAGTGATTTTTTCGATTCAAACAAACTCTTTTGGAATGTGTTGTTGAAAATGTAGAATGAAACTGATAACTTATAAATGAAAACTAACTTTGAAGGTGAAAAGCTAAGAGTTAAAAGTTAAGAGTTGGATGTGAGGAGTTTGTCGTAATCAAAAATTAAACATTAAAAATCAAGAATCATTTATCGACTGTTCCATACAAATCATAATGATCTGCACTCGTAATTAGTATATCAGAAAAATCTCCTAAACGAACATAAGTTGAGTCGTCTTTTTTAACCAATACTTCATTGTCAACTTCGGGAGAATCAAATTCTGTACGACCAATAAAATAATCGCCCTCTACCCTATCGAATAATACTTTATACGAATTTCCAACTTTAAGTTGATTCAAATCGTAACTAATACCAGACTGCAAATCCATTATTAAATCTGCGCGTTTCTTTTTCATTTTCGCTGAAACATCGTCTTTGAATTCGTAAGCATGCGTATTTTCTTCGTGTGAGTAAGTAAAAATGCCTAAACGATCAAAACGACTTCTTTCTACAAAGTCATACATTTCTTGAAAATCAGCAGCAGTTTCTCCTGGATAACCAGCAATCAACGTTGTTCTCAAAGCAATTCCAGGAACTTTTGCACGAATTTGAGCTACTAATTCTTCTGTTTTTTCACGTGTAATTCCGCGACGCATTGCTTGCAAAATTTTCGTAGAACCGTGTTGCAATGGCATGTCTAAGTATTTACAAACGTTGCTTCTTTCATTCATGACGTCCAAAACATCCATTGGGAAACCAGACGGAAATGCATAATGCAAACGAATCCATTCAATTCCTTCGATGTCAGACAAACGTTTTATTAAATCAGAAAGTGAACGCTTTTTATAAATGTCTAAACCGTAATAGGTCAAGTCTTGAGCAATCAACATTAATTCTTTCACGCCTTTAGCTGCTAAACTTTTAGCTTGAATTACTAAATCTTCAATCGGAGTTGAAATGTGTTTTCCTCGCATGATTGGAATGGCACAAAACGAACATGGACGGTCGCAACCTTCAGCAATTTTAAAGTATGCATAGTGATTTGGAGTGGTCAACAAACGTTCCCCGACCAATTCGTGCTTGTAATCTGCTTTCAATGTTTTTAATAAACGTGGCAAATCTCTTGTGCCAAAAAACGCATCTACTTCTGGAATTTCTTTTTCTAAATCGTCTTTGTAGCGTTCAGACAAACAACCTGTAACGTAAACTTTATCTACCAAGCCTTCCGCTTTAGCATCAGCATAGCGAATTATTGTGTCAATTGATTCTTGTTTTGCATTGTCAATAAATCCACAGGTATTAATAATCACAATTGAAGCGTCATCATCCATGGATTCGTGTTCCACATCAAATGAATTGGCTTTTAATTGAGCCATCATCACTTCTGAATCAAAGATATTTTTAGAACAACCTAAAGTAACGACGTTAACCTTATTTTTTTTGAGCGTTTTTGTTTTCATTGCTTACAAAATTACGCTACTTTCGTGAAACACTTGAAATTAATATGAACAGAATATCTTTTTTTCATTTTTCACTATTGTTTTTTGCAGCTTTGGCAATGACATCTTGTGCTGAAAAAAAGTTTTGGGATGCCGCTCTTGCTGCCGGAAAACCTTTGGATGAATACGATATGATGGCGCGATTAGCTGAAACTTACCCTCCTTCTCAAAATTACCTCATCACAGACACGAGAATTGATGGTAATGCACTTTTTCTCACAGTTGAATTTCAAGCTTCATGTTCTGGGAAAGATGCTTTTGAAATAATTGGCTTAGAAGCAATGAATATTGATGTATATCCTCCTGTACGCAAGGTGAAATTAATTCATCTTCCAAATTCTGAGACTTGTAAAGAAACGACAACTCGTACCATTGTTATCAACATTCGTGAATTGATTTCTGTTAAAGAACGCGATGCAGAGACGGATTTGGAACTTTATGGTTGGAGTAAAAGAATAAGATATGTTTATCCGCCTTGATTCCAACTGTTTATTTATTAAAAAAATGACTTTTTAATTTTTGATAGTTTATTTTAATGTAAAACAAGAATTAATTTATGACACCATTTATTAAAGTCACATTAGTTTGCATGTATCTAATTGTTAATCTTTTAGGCTTTTGGAATGCGCAATTTTATCTGGAATGTAATGAGGTTAACTGTAACAAATTACCTGCAATATTGCTATGGACTTCCTTTATTGTAATGTCGATAGGTACAACTTTTTTGATGAAACCAAAATCCTACTTTAGAATATTGATTCGATTAATCGTAACAATTTCACTTGTATTGATTGGTTTCATAATCTTTAACGGTTCAAGCGGAAATTATTTTTGGGGAAATTCCAAAGGGTTTGTTGACCATTCTCTACCTGGTATATTAATGACATTTGGCTTTACAGCAGGACTTTTGATTCCTGAAGATTTAGTAATTAAAGACAAAAAAAAGTAAATTGAGATAATTTATGTTCGAAAAATTAGTTCGAGTTACAATATGGCTTTTTGCAATTTTACATTTTTTATGGATTGTTGCATCACCAACATTTTTTGGAGCAATTATAGGTGGATTAATTTATAATGCAAATCAAACAAAACCATTCTTTATTATAGGAATCGTATGTGTTTCGATAGGATTCATCTTAGGAATAATTTGGGCTGTGAATGTTTGGAGAAAGTATGGAACTATTAAATACATGAGACATCCATTTTCTGCTAGTGATGTATACAATAACAGGACTAAAAAAGAAAATGGACAACTTTAAACTGTTTTCTAATTCATTTTCTCAGCAAACACTTTTCTAAATTTCTCAACTTTAGGTCGCACGACAGATTGACAATACATATTTTGGGGATTCAATTCAAAATAATTGTGGTGATAATTTTCGGCTCTATAAAAATTATTTATCGGCAGAATTTCAGTTACAATTGGCTTTTCCCAAACACCTTCTTCGGTTAATCGCGATTTATAGGATTCTGAAATTGCTTTTTGTTGGTCGTTGTGATAAAAAATAACAGAACGATACTGTGTTCCAATGTCGTTTCCTTGTCTGTTCAATTGCGTTGGATCGTGCACAAACCAATACATTTCCAGTAAACTTTCAACCGAAACTTTCTCATCGTCAAAAACAATTCTCGCTACTTCTGCATGTCCCGTTGAACCTGAACAAACTTCATCGTACGTAGGATTTTCTTTGTGTCCACCAGCATATCCAGGATAAACTTCCAATACTCCGTTTATGTCTTTGAAACATGCTTCGATGCACCAAAAACATCCTGCTCCTAACGTAATTTCTTGTGTCATTTTGTAATTGTTTACTTTGAAGAGCAAATATAAATGCAAAGGGTTTAAAATCGCTCTAATTTCAATTTTAAGTCGAAAATTATTTAGAGTCAAAATAAAATTCAACCACTTATCCGTATTCTGAATTGTCAAAACAATCAAATGCTTATCTTCGTGCAACAAAAATTGAAGCTATGTCAAAAGAAGTTTACATTATTTCAGCTGTTAGAACGCCAATGGGTTCGTTTATGGGTGCATTTTCTGCAATACCCGCAACTACATTAGGTTCCACAGCTATCAAAGGTGCATTGGAAAAAGGAAACATCGATGCAACTATTATAGATGAAGTATTTATGGGTAACGTATTGCAAGCTGGTGTTGGTCAAGCGCCTGCTCGTCAAGCTGCTTTAGGTGCTGGATTAGGACAAAATGTTCCTTGTACAACGGTAAACAAAGTTTGTGCTTCTGGAATGAAAGCAATCATGTTTGGTGCACAATCAATCATTGCTGGTGACAACCACGTTGTTGTTGCTGGTGGAATGGAAAATATGTCGATGACTCCGCATTATGTTGCTGGAAGAACTGGAACTAAATTTGGAAATATCACTATGTTAGATGGTATTACAAAAGACGGTTTATTAGACGTTTACAGCAAAGTTCCAATGGGGAATTGCGCTGAATTGTGTGCTGAAAAATATGAAATCACGCGTGAAGATCAAGATAATTTTGCAATCACATCCTATACGCGTTCCTCAGAAGCATGGAAAGCTGGTCGTTTCGATAATGAAATCGTTCCAGTTGCAGTTCCTCAACGAAAAGGAGATCCAATAATGGTTTCAGAAGATGAAGAATACAAAAACGTTTTTTTAGATAAAATCCCAGGATTGAAACCAGCTTTTGACAAAGAAGGAACAATTACTGCAGCAAATGCTTCAACTTTAAACGATGGTGCTTCTGCATTGATTTTAGCATCTAAAGAAGCTGTTGAGAAATACGGTTTGACTCCAATCGCAAAAATCGTTTCTTATGCTGATGCGGCTCAAGCGCCAGAATGGTTTACAACTTCTCCTTCATTGGCAGTTCCAAAAGCTCTAGAGAAAGCAGGAATGCAAACTTCAGATGTGGAATATTGGGAATTGAACCAAGCGTTTTCAGTAGTTGGTTTAGCAAATATGAAAATCTTAGGTTTAGATCCAGCGAAAGTTGACGTAAACGGCGGAGCTGTTGCTTTAGGTCATCCACTTGGAAACTCAGGTTCACGTGTAATTGTAACATTGATCAATGTATTGAAACAAAACAATGCTAAAATTGGTGGTGCTGCGATTTGCAACGGTGGCGGTGGTGCTTCAGCTATGATTATCGAAAGTATTTAATCAGAACAAAATATTTTGAAAGGACTGGAGCGTTTCAGTCCTTTTTTTTGTGCTTATTTCACGAAAAAAATGACGAAACTTTTAGAAATTGATTTATTGATAAATTTTTTCGGACTTCTAAATAAAGAATATAATCTTCAAGGAATAAATTTTATCTTTGAAAAAAGTATATATGTCAAAAAAAGTATATATCGTTGATGGTGTTCGAACTCCAATTGGAAGTTTTGGTGGTTCATTATCAACTATGCGAGCAGATGATTTAGCAGCATTTGCAATAAAAAGCTTAATTAATCGTCATCCAGATTTGGATTTAAAATCAATTGAAGATGTGTTTCTTGGCTGTGCAAATCAAGCTGGTGAAGACAATCGAAATGTGGCAAGAATGGCAGGTTTGCTTGCTGGTTTGCCTGTTGAAGTTGCTGGAGAAACTGTGAATAGACTGTGCGCTTCGGGAATGGCAGCTACAATTAACGCTTCAAGAGCTATAAAAGATGGAGCTGGAGATTTGTACATTGCCGGTGGCGTAGAGCACATGACGCGTGGCCCTTGGGTAATTTCCAAAACATCTTCAGCTTTTGGTCGCGATGCACAAATGTTTGATTCATCATTTGGTTGGCGTTTTATCAACCCAAAAATGCAAGAAATTTATGGCGTCGACAGCATGGGAATGACAGCAGAAAACCTCGTTGACAAATATGGAATTGAACGTGAAGCTCAAGATAAATTTGCTTGTTGGTCGCAAGAAAAAGCAGCTAAATCGCAAGCAAGTGGCTACTTTGATGAAGAAATCGTTGCTGTTTCAATTCCTCAAAAGAAAAAAGATCCAATTATTTTTCAAAAAGATGAATTTGCCAGAGCAAGTACAACAATTGAAAGTTTAGCTGGATTAAAACCTGCATTTAAAAAAGATGGTACTGTTACAGCTGGAAACGCTTCAGGACTTAATGATGGAGCTGCCGCTTTACTTATTTCATCTGAAGAAGGACTTTCAAAATACAGTTTAAAACCTTTAGCAAGAATTGTAAGTGCTGCTGTTGCTGGTGTTGAACCAAGAATTATGGGTATTGGTCCTGTTTACGCATCTCAAAAAGCGCTTGACCGAGCAGGATTAACTTTGGCTGATATGGATGTTTTGGAATTAAACGAAGCATTTGCGGCGCAAGTTTTAGCCTGTACACGAGCGATGGGAATTGCTGACGACGACGCACGAATCAATCCAAACGGAGGAGCAATTGCACTTGGTCACCCACTTGGAATGTCTGGCGCTAGAATATTATTAACTGCTGCAAGAGAATTGAAACGAACTGGGAAAAGATATGCGTTGGTTACAATGTGTATTGGTGTTGGGCAAGGCTATGCGACGGTGATTGAGAATGAAGAATTTAAAAAATGAATTACGGATTGCAAATTGGCGAATTACTGATTAATTTTCAAATTTTTCATTCTCTTGTTTGTCTCCCGCAGCGTACATAAAGTCTTAATATCCTATAGTCCAAATATCCCAAAATGAAAAAACTCCTCCCTTATCTCTTTCTTCTGGTTCTTGTTGCTTGTAAAAAGAAAGATACAACATGGAATACAGACTGGGCAGCTCCAGTAGTAAGCGACACACTGAAATTAACTAAACTTTTTAATGATACTACCCTCGTTGCAAATGGTTCATTTATTAATGTTGATTTGACACGAACAATTCTGAATATTGGACTCAAAGACATTCTCAATATTCCAGACACAACAATTAAACAAACCTTTCACCCAACAGTAAATTTGAACAATGTTCCTCCAGGTTACACATTTGTAAATGCCATTGAGGAACACACATTTGATTTAAGTCCAGTTCAGTTAAAGAAAATCCATGTTGCGAATGGAACGATTAAAATTAAAGTTTACAATCCAATAGGAACGAAAGCATTTTTCAACATTCAACTTCCTGGTGTTACAAAAAACGGAGTTGTTTTTCAAAAAAATTATACTGTCGATCAAGGAACTGTCGCTAATCCGGGATTTGCTGAAGAAATTTTGGATATTTCAAATTATGACATTGATTTAACAGGAGAACAATTCTTAAGCTTTAATAAATTACAATCTCGTCTTACAATTAAATCAGACCCGAATGGACCTAATATTTCAATTTCCACCTCCAATACTTTTAAATTTGAAGCGCTATTTTCTTCTTTACAAATTGACTATGCTAAAGGATATTTTGGAAACGAAATCATTGAAGATTTAAGCACTTTCAACGTTCCTTATTTTAATAATATTTCGGCAGGTTCTTTAGAATTACCAAATACTTCGATGCAAATTATTATTGAAAATGGAATGAAAATGTCTTTGAAAGGAAGATTGACTCAAGCCAAAAACACCAACTCTGCTGGGAATACTGTTGTTTTGAGTGCTAGTGAGATAAACAACGATTTTTTCGTTTCACCGGCAATTGGCGCATGGAATTCGTTTCAACCCAGTACGCAACAATTAAACTTTGATGAGAACAATAGTAACATCAAAAATTACCTAGAAAATTTAGGTTCAAACCAAACTATCGGTTATAAACTTCAATTAAACCCTTGGGGGAATACCTCAGGCGGAAACGATGAAATATTCCCATTTAGCAAGATAAAATTGAAAGTTAAAGCTCAATTACCACTTGCGCTTTCTACCAATGGATTGACACTTAAAGACACATTTGATTTGAATCTTGAACAAGATCTTTCGAAAACTCATGTAGAAAGTGGCGTAATTTCACTTAATGCTACCAATTCTTTTCCTCTTTCTTGTGATGCCGTATTGTATCTAATGGATTCAACGAATGTGATTTTACACACAGTCGTTGCAAATAGCCAAATTTCTTCCTCACTCATGGGAGCAATTGACAACATTGATGGACTATACAAAAAGAAATCAAAAGTGGACTTCATTTTAAATGAAGCAGCCTTGAAAGACATCAATAAAATCAAAAAAGTGATGGTGGAAGCAAGTTTCAACACACCAAATCCTTCGAATGGAATCAACGAATTGCAAAGTATTCCTTTGGGTGCTTTTCTTGCGGTAAAGTTGAATGTTAAACTGAATACTAAAATTATTCTTTAATGAAATCAATAATATTAGTCATAGTCCTGTTGATTCAACTGAATGCCTTTGGTCAACATTTTCTTCCAATTCAACACGATACAACTAAGGCAAATCACCAAGAATTTAGTCTTACAGGAATTGCAGACATTTCTGGAACATCAATTGGAACGGATATCGCGAGCAAATTTTTGATTGGAGGCGAAATTACCAATGAAATGAAAGACAAATCACTTGCGCGACATGGAAAAATAAATCGTTTTGGTGCTGACTTAAATGCTGAATTTGAATATCGAAATTACAAAGTAAACCTTTTCAAAAAAGAAAATCTAGGATTTATAATCAAAGGTGGAATTTATAGTTTCAATCAATTGCTTTATTCTAAAGATTTGTTTCAATTCGCAATGTATGGCAATCAAGCTTTTGTTGGAAATACTGCCAATTTTTCAGGTTCGAAATTTCAAAGTTTAACTTATCATAAAATTGGATTCGGAATCGTTGACAAGACTACAAAATCTTCCATTTCTTTAAATTTTATTGGATTAAATAGCTCAACTTCTGCTAATTTGAATACATTAGAAATCTATCAAAACACTGATTTGGACACACTTCAGTTAACTTATAACGGGGATTTATCTTTGAATAACAACCGAACTTTCATCAAAGGCCTTGGATTTGGAATCGATTTCGATTATCGCATAAAAGGTAATAGTTTCAAAGGAAATCCTGTTTATTTTCAAGTAATTGGTCGTAACTTGGGAATGGTATTTTCGACTTCAAAAAACGATTATTATTCTTCAAATAGCCAAGTTCAGTTTACTGGTTTTTCTTACAATGACATTGCGAATGGAGGATCAATAATTGATGACAATCTTGCCATTTTAGATTCACTTGGAGTAAAAAAGGAAGCGAAAAATCAATTGTATTTGTTACCAAGTTTACTTCAGATTTCAAAATTAGTGGATTTAAATTCGAATAAAAAAATCCAGGAATTCTATGGGGCAAGAATGTATTTAAGTAAAGTTTCAATTCCTCTTGTTTTTGCTGGATTAAATTATAAACCAATTTCATTTTTAAACATTGGTGCAAGTGTTTCTTATGGTGGTTTTTCGAAATTTAAAGGCGGCGCTTATCTTTCTTTCAACCAAAAGAAATTAAACATTGGCGTTGTTAGTGAGAATTTATTTAGTAAAACAGGTGTTTCATACTTAATTCGATTACAATGCGCATTTTAACATTATTGTCACTTTTGTTTGTTTTTGGAAATCTAAATGGACAGATCAACTTCTATAAACTTTACTCAGGTACTGGTTATGATAAAGGCGAAGGGATTGTTCAATTAGCTGATTCATCCTATGTTATCACTGGTTCATCTAGCAGCTGGGGAGGAAGTTCGCAAGCTTTTTTACTTCATGTTGATAGCCTTGGAAATTACAAATGGAGCAATCAGTACGGTGGTCCAGAGTCTGAAGAGGGAAAACGCGTACTTTTTAATCCTGATTTAGGATTTTATATTGCAGGTTTTTCAAACTCATTTGGAAACGGAGATTTCGATGCATATTTAGTTAAAACTGATATTAATGGGACGGAGGAATGGCACAAAACATACGGAAAACCAAGCAATTGGGAACGAATTAACGATGCCGTTATGACCTTGGATTCTGGAATTATCATGGTTGGTGAAGTACAACCATTAAATGGAGATAATCCTGATGTTTTAATTATTCGCACCGATAAAAATGGTGATACTTTGTGGACAAAACAAATTGGATCGACTGGAATTGATCGAGCAAATACAATTATCATTTCGGGTAATAATTATCTAATCGGAGGTGAATGGTACGTTCCGGATTCAATTCTGGTAAAGGGTTTTGTTTTAGAGATGGATGATCTTGGACAAATCTTATGGAATAACACTATTTCTCATTTACCTGGAAAATATGTGGTAAGCGACATTTCTAAAGGAATAAATAAGTTTTACGTTGCAGGTTATCGTGAACAACCAAATGGTAAAAACAATTGTTATACAGGAGTTTACAATGACAATGGTTCACTAATTAGCCATTACACCATTGTGAATAGCGACGGAAGAACGGAACGATTTAAAGAAATACTTTTCAATCAAATCAAAAATAAAGTTGCTGTCGGGTATTATACAAAAAATTCAAGTACTTTTCAAGATACGTTTGATGTAATTTTAGCATATTTTGATGCTGCAAATGTTGATTGGTTAAATCAATTTAACTCTATTAATAACCAAGGAATTGATGAAATTAATCAACTTCTTGCAACTTCTGATGGTGGTTATATTGGTGTTGGGATGAATTCTAATACTGGAAATTCACAATTCACATTCAATGGTGGTAGTAATATTTATGTGATGAAAGTCGGACCAAATGATGTTTACCCTGTCACAATCAATGTCGCTACGTTAAATCAATTAGTTGGAATTGAAGTAGTTAATGAGCAATTGAAAGGTAAAATTTATCCGAATCCGTTCAAGGATGAAATAAAAATTGAAATAGAAAGCGACATTTTAAACACAGTTGAATTGATTAATATACAAGGTATTACCATTGAAAAATTGGAATTTCAAAAAGAGCTTACAATTTCAACCAACCATTTATCTAATGGAAGTTACTTTGTGAAAATTGGCAATTCAGTAACGAAAATTATTAAAATAGATTAATTCAATTTTCGACGTTGCAATTCTTTCATAATTAAAGATAACTCGCGCCCAGTTTGACCAGCAACAGAAGTGTTTTCATCAGCTCGGCGAAGTAAATAAGGCATCACTTCTTTTATTGGTCCAAAAGGAACATATTTAGCTACAAAATATCCTTCATGGGCTAAATTGTAAGAAATGTGATCACTCATGCCGAGTAATTGCGCGAAATAGAAACGTTTGTCTCTTGGGGAAATTCCATTTTGATTTAGCAATTTTGTTAAAATAAGAGAACTTTCTTCATTGTGTGAACCCGCGCACAAAGCAAACGATGAAGCGTTTTGAACAATGAACTCAAGTGCTGCATTATAATCTGAATCTGTAGCCTGTTTAGTAGGTTGAATTGGCGAAGGATAACTCATTTTCAAAGCTCTGTCGCGCTCTTTTTCCATGTAGGCACCACGAACCAATTTGATTCCATAGTGTACATTATTTTCTTTAGCCAATTTCAAACAATCTTTCAAAAATGCCAACCGATCGTGACGATACATTTGTAAAGTATTGAAAACAATCGCTTCTTCTTTGTTGTATTTCAACATCATTTCAAAAGTCCAAGTGTCGATTGCATCTTGAATCCATGTTTCTTCAGCATCAATAAACAATGGAACTTTTGCATCGAAAGCAGCTTTTGCAATTTTATCAATGCGTTTTATTATTACTTGAATTTCTTTCTTTTCAATTTCTGTTAAACTGTGATTTTTATCAGATGCTTTTTCCAATAAATCAAAGCGAGCAATTCCGGTTACTTTAAAAACAGCAAATGGAATATTTACATCATTCTTTGCACGATGAATTGTACTAATGATTATTTCTACTGTTTTATCAAAATCTTCATCGGTGGTTTTTCCTTCAACTGAATAATCTAGAATAGTTCCAATGTGAAATTTACCCAATAAATTGATTGCGGGTTTACATTCTTCAATGGTTTCGCCACCACAGAATTGCTTAAAAATGGTAGCTTTCACTGATTTTTTGATGGGTAACCCTACTTTCAATGCTAGGTTTGTTGCAAATTTTCCAATCTTTACAATTGTAGGTGAAGCAATAATTTTAAACAACCAATAAGCACGTTTTAAATCTTTATTTGTTTTGCTTTGAAAAGCAATTTCTGTATTGTCGAATGAAACCATATTTCAAAAGTAATTGCTTTTTTAAAAACAGAAATCATTATTTAAAGTTTAATTACTTTTAAGCTCAAATATTCTAATGAAAACGATTAACACAAAAGATTCTGTCATTGAAATTGGTTCTGTAACAGAAGGTTCACTTACTTCCGTTTTACAAGTTTATAAAAATTACAATTTGATCATAATTGTTGATGAAAACACCCATGATAATTGTTTAGAATACATGATTACAAGTTTTCCTGAATTGGAACGAGCAGAAATAATATTATTGCCTGTAGGCGAAGAAAATAAAGTAATGGAAGTTTGTTTTCAAGTTTGGCAAGCATTTACAGAATATGGATTTGGCAGAAAAGATTTGGTGATTAATCTAGGTGGTGGGGTTGTAACAGACATGGGTGGTTTCATTGCTTCGATATACAAAAGAGGTTTAAAATTTATAAATGTTCCAACTTCTCTTCTAGGAATGGTTGACGCTGCAATTGGGGGTAAAACGGGAATAGATTTGGATCGTTTTAAAAATCAATTGGGAACATTCTCCCACCCTACTCACATTTTCATAGATCCCATTTTTCTTCAAACTTTACCTGAGGAAGAAGTATTTAATGGCTATGCTGAAATGGTAAAACATGCACTCATAAAAGATGTTGATTTGTGGGAAAAGATTCGCGTTATTCATTCTGAAGAAGAATTGACGACTATTGAAAACATTTACACCAGCGTGAAAATTAAAACTGATATTGTTGATGGTGACCCAACTGAAAAAGGGGAACGCAAAATATTAAATTTTGGTCATACAATTGGTCATGCTCTAGAAAGTTATTTCCTTGATAAAACCGCCATTTCTCATGGTCATGCAGTTGCATTAGGAATGTGTGCTGAATCTTTTATTTCATTTAAAAGAAATTGGATAAGCAAAGAAGTTTTCAAAGATATTGAAGCCACAATTACAGCAAGTTTTCCTATGATTTCATTGAATGCAGATGAAGTTAGTGTTGTTATTTCGCTGATGTATCAAGACAAAAAAAATGAATCAGGAAAAATTTTTGGCAGTATTCTTAAAGATGTTGGACTTTGTTCTTACGATGTTGAATTATCTGAAGACGAAATTGGAGAATCACTGTTTCATCTCAGCTTACTTGCTAATTCTTTGAATTAAAGGGAGGAACTATAATTCATCAGAAGCATATACCAATTTTCCGCGAATAAACGTTTTCCAAGAAAAATTCTGTTGAAAAATTGGATTCGATTCGATTTTATTCTCAAAAATTACAAAAGTAGCCTGTTTTCCTTTCGTCAAAGTTCCAAAACGATTTTCATCAAAAGAAGCAAAAGCGGCCCATTTTGTCATACCATACATTACTTCTTCAATTGATAAGGCTTCAGATTTCAAGAATCCATCCATCGGTAGATTTTCAGCATTTTTCCTTTCTACAGCTGCATGAATAGTCAAAAATGGATTAGTCTGTTCTACCGGGAAATCGGTTCCAATTGCCAACATTCCAAATTGTGTTAGCAACGATTTATATGCATAAGCACCTTTTAGACGCTTTTTACCAAGACGAGCTTCTACCCATCTTTGATCAGAAACTGCATGCGTTGGTTGAACCGATGGAAATACGGCAAAAGCAGCGAATTTCTCAAAATCTAAAGGGTCAATCACCTGTGCATGTTCCACTCTAAATCGATGATCTGGATTGGTTTCATACGCTTTTTTGTAAATATCTAAAATCAACGCATTCGCAGAATCTCCAATTCCATGTGTATTCATTTGGTAACCGTTTTTTAAGCAAAAGTCAGTTATTTCTTTCATTTCTATAACTGAAGTTAATAACAATCCGTGTGAATGATTTGCATCTGAATAAGGCTTTTTCAAAAGTGCTCCACGAGATCCAAGCGCTCCATCCGCATAAACCTTAAAACTTCGTATTGACAAATTTTTATAGCGATACTTTCCATGTTTACTTGCAAACTCTCGGTTCTTTTTAGTTGGCAATAACATAGCATAAACGTTAATTTTTAGTTTATCTCTTTCGATTAATTTTTTGAAAATTGCTATTTCGTTATTTTCGATCCCAGCTTCATGTACACCTGTAATTCCATATTGAAACAATTCATACTGAATATCTAGAATCGCTTCTGAAATATCTTTATGTGAAAACTGTGGTAAATACTTTTGAACTAAATTGATGGCATTATCAACTAATAAACCCGTCGGTTTTCCATTTTTCAAAACCACCTCACCTCCATCAATTTTTGTGTTTGCTGTAATCCCTGCTTTTTTCAGCAAGTAATCATTTACCAATACCGCATGTCCATCAACGCGTTGCAAGCAAACAAGAATTGAAGGAAATGCAGCATTCAATTTTTCATTAGTTGGTAATTCTTTTTCATTCCATAAAGACTGATCCCAACCTCTTCCAATAATAAATTTTTTATTGGAATGACTTCTATATTTATCGCATCTAACAATGATTTCTTCGAACGATTTTGAGCCGACTAAATCTGCACTGAGCTTTTGTTCGGCATATGCAATCAAATGTCCATGGGCATCTGTTAATCCTGGATACACATCCTTTCCTTGCGCATCTATTTCTTCATCACATTTGTATTTATTTAAAATTTGTCTTTCTGGTCCAACTTCAACAATTTTTCCATCTTTTATGGCCATTGCTTCATGCACTTGATTATTG
>RFNX01000306.1 GCA_009926905.1 Flavobacteriales bacterium | reverse complement strand
TCCGTGAGCTGTTCCTGTTTCTAAACTCGTACAGTTTCCGTTGTCAATTTGAGTTTTATCCCAAACAATTCCATAATTGTAAGGTGAAGGAATAGTTCCAGTATTTGTTGTGTGATCCCAATAACGCAACACTCGTGTTTTGCCATTAGCCAACTTGAAGTCAGGGTGATTAAAATCTAAACCTTCATCCACAATTCCAATTATAACTCCTTTACCAGTATAACTTGTATCTAAATTAACACCATTATGAACCAAGTTTACTTTGTGTCGCACAACTGCTGAATCAGCTAAAGCTCTTGGATTCGAAAATTCAAAGTAAAAATTATCCAAGTTTCCATTCTTTTTTTGAGAATTGATCCAAGAAGCAGTTGCTTGGATGAAAAGCCAATTTTTAGTTTGGTATTTCACATTAATTCCTTCTTTTTCCAATAAAGAAAGATGCTTTGGTGAATTTGGAATGGTAAACGCAGTTAGCTGATTTGGTTTTTCAGACAAATAGTCATCAAAATTCAAATATGTTTTTTGAGAATAACTTGTAATCCCCAAAAAAAGAATGGCGAAAAGTATGCTAAATTTCTTCATAATTTCAATATGAGTGCAAATTACGAAAAGAATAATTAAAGTAGCAACCTAAATTAGTTCAATTGTAAAATGAAAGCAAATATTCTAGTATTAAATGTTATTTTTGAAAAAAAATCAGTTACATGAAAAAGATATTCTTTAAAATTAGCCTTGTTTTAGTTGCTTTTGCATTGTCCCCACGAATTATTGCTCAACCAATTCCTGGGACATTAAATTGGTACAATGGTGCTGGAACAGGTATGCTGACAGATAAAGCTTATGGTTTATTGAAAAAGAAAACTTCACAGCCTGTGATTGTGGCTGTAATAGATTCGGGAGTTGACATTGAACATGAAGATTTACAAGGAAAAATTTGGGTTAACACGAAAGAAATTCCTAAAAATGGGATTGATGATGATAAAAACGGCTACACTGATGATGTGCACGGTTGGAATTTCTTAGGGAATGCAAACGGAAAAAATCAAGATGGAGCGCGTTTAGAAAAAACGAGAATTTTAGCAAAATTACGTGATAAATACGAAGGTATTGACCCTGCGACAATCACTGCGGATGAAGAGTTTAATTTGTATCAACAAGTGCTTTCAGAAGTTGAGCAAGAATTGGCTAATTTCGAGCAGTATGTTGAGATGATTAAATCAGGTCAAATGGATGCCGAATCAAAACAATATATTGAAGACCAATTGTATATCAATTTGAATGTTGATTACGACGATAGAAGCTTAATTGGTGATAACGTTGACGATTTCAATGATAAAAACTACGGAAATGGTGACGTTGAAGGACCAGATGCTTTACACGGAACACACGTTTCAGGAATCATTTGTGCATTAAGAGGAAATGGAAAAGGTGGCGACGGTGTTGCGGATAACGTAAAAATCATGTCTTTGAGGGCGGTGCCAAACGGTGATGAGCAAGACAAAGACATCGCTTTAGCAATTCGCTATGCAGTTGATAATGGAGCACAAGTTATCAATATGTCATTTGGAAAATCGTATTCACCAAGACAAGAGGACGTATTTGCAGCATTTAAATACGCTGACGAACATGGAGTTTTATGTGTTCACGCAGCAGGTAACGATTCTAAAGATGTCGATTACGAACCAAATTTTCCGACTTCATTGTATTCTTTCCAAGAAGCGCCTTTGGATCATTTATTACAATCGGAGCTTCAACAAAAGACAAAGAAAATTTGGTGGCTTCTTTCTCAAATTTTGGTCAAACAAGAGTTGATATTTTCGCTCCAGGTTTTGAAATTTACAACACTGTTCCTCAAAGTGAGTACAAAAATTTACAAGGAACATCAATGGCAGCACCAATGGTTTCTGGAGTTGCAGCACTATTGAAGTCATATTTCCCAAGTTTAACAATGAATCAAATCAAAGAAGTAATTTTTTCAACTTCTGTTAAATACGATGATTTAAACTCTTTATGTAGTACAGGTGGTGTTGTGAATGCCTACAATGCAGTGAAAGCGTGTATGGCGTTGGAGAAAGGGAAAAAGTAATTGATAACTGACAACTGAAAGTTGAAAATTTGGTTTTTCACTTTCAGTTGTCAGTTATCAACTTTAAGTTTTATGAAAAAACTACTAATTATTTTTCTTGCATTTATTTGTTTCCCCTCCCTTGCACAAAAGGAAACTGAATCATTGGATAAATTAATGGACGCGTGGCATTTAGCGGCTACAAAAGCAGATTTTAAAAGCTATTTTGCGCCAACTACCGATGATTTTATTTTCTTAGGAACTGCGCCTGGTGAACGTTGGACGAAAAAGGAATTTCAATCATTTTCAAAACCTTATTTCGACAAAGGAAAAGCTTGGGATTTCAAAGCAAACAATCGCAAATGGAATTTCTCTAAAGACGGCAAAACTGCTTGGTTCGATGAAGATTTGAAAACGTGGATGGAAGATTGCCGCGGTAGTGGCGTTTGTGTCAAAGAGAAAGGAGTCTGGAAATTAGCGTATTACAATCTTACCGTTTTGATTGAAAACGAAAAAATAAAAGAGTTTATCAAATTGAGAAAGCAGTAGAATTACTTCTTATTAATCAATTCTGCAATTATCGACAAAGCATCTTTTGCTTCTCGCAATCTCACGAGCATCACCCAATCGTGGAATAATTTCGGGTATTCGTAATAGTTTAATGGTATATTTTGACTTTCGAGTAGCCTCTTAAATTTTTGAGAATCAGCTATTAGAATGTCATGCGTTCCGATAAGTAAACTCATACTTGGCATATTTTCAAAGTCACCATTGATTGGGCTTACTAAATAATTTTTTGGATCCAAATCACCACACCATGAATTTCCGATTTTTGCCAAATTTTCTAAATCTAAAGTGGGACATTTCTTAATAATCGGCAAAATATCAGGGTTGGAAAGCGTAATATCTAGCCAAGGTGCAATTAAAATTAATTGAGAAGGTTGTGCAATTTTCAATTCATTGTTCTGTTCACAAAGCGCTAAAGAATACCCACCACCAGCAGAATCACCCATTAAAATCAAGTTTTCTGAACCAACTTTTTGAATCAAATCGGAATATAAAGCACGCACCATTTCAAAACTTTCTTTGTAGGTCACAACAGGTGTCAATGGATAATCGGGAACAATTACATTGCAATTTGTTCGACGAATAATTTCAGCAACAAAGTTCCAATGCTGTCTAAAAACATTCATCATGTAAGCGCCACCATGCAAGAACAAAATAGTTTTGGTAGCTGATTTAGCTTTTGGAGACCAACGAAAAACAGTTCTTCCAGCAACTTGAACGGTATCAATCTTAAATTCTTTGTAATACCTTCTCGGAATCGACGCTGGATTATTGACTTGTTTTTTGGCGGCTAATTTCCTTTTAGGATCTAAATGGGGAACAAAAAGACGCGCTCCACCTTTTAAAAGATGAACACGTAAACTTA
>RFNX01000352.1 GCA_009926905.1 Flavobacteriales bacterium | reverse complement strand
TTATAACATTTGTAAAGTTTTGCAACAATTGTTGTTTAAACTTGTTACACTTTCATGTATCAATTAAAACGCACACAGTTCGTCCGAACAGACATTAAAACTTGTTGGGACTTCTTTTCTCGACCAGAGAATTTGAAAAAAATCACTCCTTCTTACATGGGTTTCGATATTAAAATGGAACTTCCAGAAAGAATGTACGAAGGTTTAATGATTGAATACACGGTTCGTCCTTTGTTAGGAATTCCGATGTCGTGGATTACTGAAATCAAAACGGTAAAAGAAAACGAATTTTTTGTCGACGAACAACGCAAAGGACCGTATAAAATCTGGCACCACGAACATCATTTTAAAGAAGTGGAAGGTGGTGTTGAAATGACAGATATCGTTTCGTATGAAATTCCGTTAGGTTTCCTTGGAAGAATCGCGCATCCATTGATTGTGAAGGGAAAATTGGAAGAAATTTTCAAATACCGTTTCGAACAAGTGGAGTTGATTTTCAATAAATGACAAAAATTCACAAGAAGTAATTCGTGCATTGAAAATTGCTTAAATTTAACACGCAATGGAAAAAGAAACAGTCATAAAAGTCGAACATCTTGCTAAGAGTTTTGGGAGTTTCCAAGCGGTGAAAGATGTTTCGTTTACAGTAAATAAAGGTGATGTTTTTGGTTTTTTAGGTCCAAATGGAGCTGGGAAAAGTACGACAATTCGTTGCTTGCTTTCCTTAATAAAACCTGATGCTGGAAACATAGAAATGTTTGGAAAGTCTTATTCCAACCAATGTTCAGCGATTTTGGCTAACATTGGAAGCATCATTGAAAAACCTGATTTTTATAAGTATTTATCTGCCCAAAAGAATTTAGAGATTTTTGCGCGTATTTCTGGAGCGAAAGTTTCTAAAAGCGAAATCGGTGAAATGCTTGATTTTGTTGGGCTAGGAGGTAGAGGTGGCGATAAAATTGGAGGTTTTTCTCACGGAATGAAACAGCGATTGGGAATTGCTCAAACTTTGTTACACAAGCCGGATTTGATTATTTTAGATGAACCCACAACAGGTTTAGACCCGCAAGGAATCATTGAAATTCGTAATCTAATCTTGAGATTGAAAAACGAACAAAAGAAAACGATTCTACTTTCTTCGCATCAACTTTCTGAAATTGAATTGATTGCCAATCGAATGGTGATTATTAACAAAGGAAAATCAATTGTGGAAGGCGAAGTACAAGATTTATTGAATGCACAGGAATTGGTGGTTCATTTAGAAGTGGATCAAGTTGAAAAAGCGGTTCAAGTGATTCGAGCTCAGTTTCCCAATGCACAAATTGTTTCTCAAAATGCAACGGAATTGGAAGTGGCCATTGAAAAACTAAACGTTCCTCTGTTAAATAAATTGATCATTGAAAATGGAATCAGTGTATTTGCCTTAGAGCCAAAACGAAAATTAGAAGATTTCTTCATGAAAATTGTACAAGCATAATGTTACTTAAAAACACATACAACGAATTTGTCAAAATATTGGCAAAACCAAGAAGTTACCTTGGAATTGGAGCTTTGACTTTATTGATTTTTGTGATTCTTTTCGCGATGAAAGCCGACGGAAAATCGTTCATTTCATTTGTTACTGCGTCGTTCGAACAAACACTTTCATTTAATGGTAACATTTTGAATGGCAACTTGATAGCCTTCATTATTTTGCAAATGCTCATCATTCACATTCCACTTTTGGTGGCGTTGGTAACTGGAGATTTAATTTCTGGTGAGGCAGCAATGGGAACTGTGAGAATGTTGGCTTCAAAACCAATTTCACGAACGAATATCGTACTTTCAAAATTCATTGCTGGAGCAGTTTACACCTTGGTGATTACGCTTTGGCTGGGATTTTTAGCGTTAGTGGTAGCTCGATGGATTTTTGGTACAGGCGACATTATTGTTTTGAACAGCGACGGATTGGTGATTTTGAAAGAAAGCGATGTGATGTGGCGATATGGGTGTGCATTTATAGTAGCGTTTTTGTCCTTACTGACCATTTCAACATTGTCGATTTGTCTTTCTGCTTTTGCTGAAAATTCAATCGGACCAATCGTTTCAACCATGGCAATTATCATTTTGTTTACCATTATAGGTTCGCTTGATGTTACCGTTTTTGACAACATTAAACCGTATTTATTTACTACGCACATGGCTTCCTGGCGAAGTTTCTTTGAAGATCCAATACCTACAGCGAAGATTATTCAATCAGTAGTTATTTTATTGGTTCACAATGTGTTATTAGTACTGATTGCAATCATTAAATTCAATAAAAAAGACATTACTTCCTAATGAAAAACTTACTAGTTACCTTATTATTTGCAGCACAAAGCGTCTTTGTTTTTTCACAAGATGCCGAAGCTATTTTGGCGAAAGTTGTTGCTAAAATCAATTCAGTGAAAGATTATTCAGTGGACGCAAACATCAAAGCTGACATTCCTTTGATTAAGATTTTGCCGGTGAAAGCAACGATTTATTTCAAGCAGAAAGATAAATTTAAAGTTGTTTCGAAAGGAATTGCGATTTTGCCTAAACAAGGCTTCACCGATATGAATACTTTCTTGACTAAGAAAAGTTCGTACATGGTGGTAGAAAGCGGAACGAAAATGATTGGTGATGTTAAAACAACACAAGTGACGGTTATTCCAACGAATGAAAACAGCGAGTTCGTTTTGGCTAAATTGTGGATTGACACCGAAAAAGACTTGATTTTGAAATCACAAATCACAACTCGTGGAAGTGGCACCGTTGCAGTTGAATACGTTTACGGCGATCAAGCAGCGTTTGGATTGCCAAGCCAAATCAATTTTGTGGTGGACGTTAAGAAATTCAAATTGCCAAAAAGCGTTGCAGCAGATTTACACGATACGGACAAAAAAGAAAAAACAGAGAAAGAAAAAAAATCTGGAACTATTGTGATTAAACTGACAAATTACAAGGTAAACAAAGGCATCAGTGATGATGTTTTTAATAAGAAGTAATCTATGATTCCTGCCCTGGCGTCGGTGGATATCCTTTTTTGTGTTTAGCCTTGTGCGTTGAAAGAAAAAGATAGAAGCCAAAGACGGATGAGGCAGCCATTTATCGTTTAATTTAAAAATCTAGTTTATTAAATCCAATCTCTTGCCGTGTTTAAAACGGAATGAATGTAAACAGCGTTTAATTTTTCATCAACCGTAAAATGAATCATATACGGGTTTTTTTTAAAGGTAAACAGCGAATAGAATCGTAACGAATTTGAAAGAATGGATTTTTAGCCAAAGATTTCATGTATTTATACCAATTAACAATAACATTGTCTCCGCCGCGGTAGAAATAAAAACTTGTTTGGTATAATACCTACGCCAAGGCGGAAACGGTTTGATAAAATTAATTTGAATTTTAAATATGACATTTTGAGCGTTCGTCGGTATTAATTATATCAAACTAAGTTTTTTTAGATTTTGTTTGAAAATATAGACTCTTTTTTTATTGCTAGATTTTTGTGGGCAACGATTAAAAAGAAGTTCATTTCAAATTTCTATTTATTAAAAGTTTAAACAAAATAGTTTATTCTTAACTTTATTGATAAAAACTAGAACTTATGCTGATGCCCTTTAATTTACAAAAATGGATTGATGAAAATCGAGATCTATTGAAACCCCCTGTTGGGAACAAAAATTTATACAAAGAAGCTGGTGATTTTATTGTAATGATTGTAGGAGGTCCAAATGCTCGAAAAGATTATCACTTTAACGAAAGCGAAGAATTGTTTTACCAAATTGAAGGGGATGTAACAGTACGAGTTCAATTGAATGGAGAGGCTAAAGACGTTCAGATTAAAGAAGGAGAAATGTTTTTATTACCTGCTAATACTCCACATTCGCCCATTCGTGGAGAAAACACAGTTGGACTAGTTATTGAAAAAGTGCGAAAAGGAACTGATTTAATTGACGGTTTGATGTGGTTTTGTGAAAAATGCAATACTCCCTTAAAAGAATACCGTTTCCATTTGGAAAACATTGAAAAAGACTTTATTCCAAGATTCAAAGAGTTTTATGGTTCAGAAGAAATGAGAACATGTAAAAATTGCAATCATGTGATGGAGTCTGACGAGCGTTTCGTTTAGTAAAATTAAATACAAAAAAAAAGAGGAGTGTTACATCATAACACTCCTCTTTTTTATGAAATAAAACAATGCTTAATATTTAGAAAAAATATAGGTATTTGTTTGATTTATTGAACTGAATCGTTCCTCTAATTTCAAACTTTTACTTCTTAATTCTTTAATTGTATAAACATGAGTTGGGTCTTCTTCTGGCTCAACTCCATTTTCCATTTGATAAAAATACAATTGACCTTTGTTATCTTCGAAAGTCCATTTCCCATGGGTGTATTCAGCTTGAAGTTGTCCAAATGCATTTAAATAAGAGGACATAGAATAGGTACCGTCTTTGTCTATGGATAATTTTGTAACAATTTTATCATTTGTCACATTTGTTTCGTTTTTGAATTGTTCTTCTAACAACCAATCTTTACACAAACGTGTTTTTCTTGAAATCAATGAAATACTTGGCCCATCAGAATATTTACTACAAGATTGAAATACAGTTAACGAAACAAGAATAATACTTAAAGTTATAAATCTCATGATATTGATTTTTTTCAAATTTAACACAAATTTTATTATGACAAAAAAAAAGCCATTCCTAAATACGGAATTGTCCTAAAAAAGTTATGTTTTGTTCGTTAAATAACTTTGAAAGTTTGAATTGTTGTATTAGATAATTTCCAATCACCAGATAAACGGTCTTCTTTTGAAAGAAAGGAAAATCGTGGTCACATCTTCGTATTTACTGCATGAAATTATTTTCATTGAAATTAACGTTAAAACAAAAGAGTTAACAATCAACTTAATCAAATTGATTTTTTTTGTAAATTTAATATAGTTTAACCTTTATGTACTTTAAAAAAGTTAATTTTGCTTCAAACATTTTGTCATGAATAAAGTTTTAATGTTTTCCTTGGTTTTAAGTCTTTTTGCTTGTGCAGATTCAACTAAAACTCCCAATAAGTCCACAAGTTCACAGAATCATAAAACAGCTGTTTCCAATGAAACTATGGTTGTTGAAGTAGAAGGAATGGTTTGTGCAATGGGTTGCGGTGGCTCCATTCGTAAAGAATTAAAAAACACAGGTGCTGTTAGTAGAGTTGAAGTTGATTTTGTAGAAGGAAATAAAACTCAAACGTTAAAGATTTCATTCGACAACAAATTAATTTCACAATCATCGATTGTTTCAAAAATTCAGAAGTTAAATAAAGGTCAGTTTTCCGTAAATGTAATTGGAAGTTCGTATATAGATTCGAAAGAAACAAAATCTGAAGAAACATCTAAAGTAAACGTCTCAGAAAGTAATTTTGAACTACCAAACTTATTGGAAATTCTTTCTTCTTTAGTAATCCAGTAAATGAAACTTGCTTTCAAAGAATTTGGCGAAGGAAAACCATTGGTAATTCTTCACGGATTATTTGGTTTTTCAGACAATTGGGTCACACACGCCAAAAAATTTTCATCCTATTTTCGAGTTATTACGGTCGATTTAAGAAATCATGGCTATTCACCTTGGTCAGATGAATTTTCTTATCAGCTAATGGTGGATGACTTAAAAGAATTTTTAGATGACCTTGAAATTTCAAAATGTATTTTAGTTGGTCATTCAATGGGAGGAAAGGTTGCCATGCTATTTTCCCAGCAGTTTCAAGAAATTATAGAAAAAATGGTAGTCGTTGATATGGGAGTTAAATCTTATCCATTACACCATCAACACATTTTAGATTCATTCAAGGAAATTGATTTGACAAAAGTGTCTGCAAGAAGTGAAGCAGAGAAAATTTTGATGCAATTCATTGACTCAAATGGGGTTCGTCAATTTTTATTAAAAAATCTCTATTGGAAAGATAAGGGTCAATTGGCTTGGAGAGTGAATTTCTCTGTTCTTGAACGTGAAATGAATGAGATACTTAAAGCGCTTCCTTTCAAGGAAGTTATGGTTCCAACCTTATTTATTCGTGGTTCTCTATCGAATTATATTGAAGATGCTGACATTCCTGAAATCGAAACATATTTTCCTGATAGCCAATTTGAAACAGTAGAAAATTCAGGGCATTGGGTTCACGCCGAAGCACCGGAAGATTTCTTTGATAGTGTACTTGGTTTTTGCATTCGTTAAACTGCAATAAAAATGTTTAATGTAAATTGAATAATAGATAAATATTCATTCTTATCCAGTAAATGTTCATTCAAAAGTACGTTTTGAACATTAACTTAAAGTTTTCTCAAAAATCATCGTCTTATAGTTAGCAACTGATGCTGAAATAGTTAATTATTAATTCTAAAATTCTGTTTGTCATGAGACAATTGAAGATCGCGAAACAAGTCACAAACAGGGAAACTGCTTCCCTTGATAAATACTTGCAAGAAATTGGAAGAGTTGATTTGATTTCAGCAGAGGAAGAAGTGGAGTTAGCAAGAAGGATTAGAAATGGTGATCGTTTGGCTTTAGAGCGTTTAACAAAAGCTAATTTGCGATTCGTTGTTTCAGTTTCAAAACAGTATCAAAATCAAGGTTTGGCTTTACCGGATTTAATCAATGAAGGAAATTTAGGATTAATAAAAGCAGCTGAACGGTTTGATGAAACGAGAGGTTTTAAATTCATCTCTTACGCTGTTTGGTGGATCCGTCAGTCTATTTTACAAGCATTGGCTGAGCAAGCACGTATCGTTCGATTACCTTTGAATAAGATTGGAAACATTAACAAAATAAATAGAGCTTTTTCTGAATTGGAACAAAAATTTGAACGTCCACCTTCTGCAGATGAATTGGCTGAATTTCTAGATGTTTCTACTGAAGAGGTGAAACAATCACTAGCCCAAAATGGTAGACATATTTCAATGGATGCGCCAATGATTGAAGGAGACGAATCTTCTTCGAGTATGTACGAAGTGATGTCAGGTGATTCATTGCCAAGCCCAGAAGCAAGTTTAGTTTTAGATTCTTTGAGAAGAGATATAAGAAGTTCTCTGAGAACACTGACACAAAGAGAAAGTGACGTGGTTTCAATGTTTTATGGCTTAGATGGTAAAATGCCAATGTCGTTAGAAGAAATTGGAGATAAATTTGATTTGACACGTGAAAGAGTAAGACAAATAAAAGAAAAAGCAATTCGTAGATTAAAACATACTTCTAAAAATAGAAATTTAAGAGGATATTTAGGATAAGTCAAAGTTGGTCGGCATTACCACCACCACCACACCACATGTTGGCCGACTTTGGTAATTTGAGTCGAGGAGTGATTGCATTCATTTCTCGACTTTTTTATTTTACTACAGAAACAAATCTGCTTATTTCTAAAGCTCCTAATTTATTGTTAATTTTGGCAAAAAAATTATTAAATGAAATT
>RFNX01000356.1 GCA_009926905.1 Flavobacteriales bacterium | reverse complement strand
CGTGTGTATTCAAAGCGTTTTGAAAGTTGTGGCAATGCATAGCCGTCAACGCCATTGATAGTGACAATTTTAGCTTTGTCTAATTGCAACCATTTGTCATCTCGTTCCAACAAATCGTCGTAAAAAATCGTTTCGATGGAGGCAATGACGTGAATCGTATTGTTTTCAGTAATTGGATACTCATTCACATAACGACACAGTAAACGAACAGGGCTGCCTTTCACAAATGGAATCTCGATTTCATCTAAGTATTCTTCCTCTAAATCTGTCATTTCGAATTCAGAAACAGAGGCATTGTAAGCCGCGGAACTTTGATGTGCAGCCGAAATCATGGATTCTGAAATGGCATTTACCGTGAAAAAACCTGTTGCTTTTAGGTTTGTGTAAGTATCTCTTGGAACTGTTTTTGGTCGAAGAATAAAACCCAATAACGCTGGGTCGCTGCCCAAATGTGTGACACTTGAAAAGACGGCAACGTTGCTAATTCCGTCCGCGGATTTTGTAGCGATTAAGTTAGCGGATTTGTAACCCGTACAACTATTGATTAAGTTTAATCTTGGGATTTTATTGAATTTACTGAATTCTTCTTTAGTATGTTTAATCATCGTTTTCAATTGCTTTTGATAATAACAGAAAGGAGTGATTCTTGTTTAAAATTGCAAGTTTCTTTAATAAGAATTATTGACGCAATTTTTATTTTTGGAATCAAAAAATACATTTTTTCGTACGACTTTTTGTAAGAAATACTACCTACGCATTTTAATTTCTTTTCTGATTCACGTGCTTGGCGAGTATGCGTTTACCTTCGATTTTTACTAAAGAAGTGCTACGAAAGGACCACACAATATCGCTCGCTTTTTTGCGGGTTTCTTCAATGTCAACGATGGGTTGCGGATAATCTACTCCAATTTTGCACTGATAAAATTCTTGTTCCATTTCGCTCAATTTCCAAGGTTCGTGAATGAGATGCGCAGGAATATTTTTTAATTCAGGTAACCATTGTTTGATAAATGCGCCTTCTGGATCGTGGTCTTCGGAATTCTTAATTGGGTTGTAAATTCGAATGGTGTTAATTCCAGTCACGCCCGATTGCATTTGTAATTGCGGATAGTGAATACCGGGTTCGTAGTCCAAAAATTGCCGTGCGAGAAAATGTAAATCACGCCAATCTTGCCACAAATTGAAAACAAAAAAAGAAACAACCATTGCGCGCATTCGGAAGTTGATGTAACCAGTTTGCACCACGCAACGCATACACGCATCCACAATTGGAACACCTGTTTTTCCCTCTTGCCACGCCTGAATGTAGCCTACGTTTCTAACTTTTTGAAGTTGATTGTAAGCTTTGTTGACGTTCTCAAATTCCATACTGCATTCATCTTCAAACTTTTGAATGAAGTGACAATGCCAATGCAAACGTGAAATGAAATTATCCAACGCTCGCTTGTTTTTAGAAGTTTTGTAATGTTGTTGGGTGTACAAATAAACCATTCGCATACTGATGTTTCCGTAGGCTAAATAGGGAGAAATCCGACTACAACCTTTACGACTCAACAAGGGTTTTGAAATGTATTTGCTGTAATTTATATGGCGTTCTTCTAAGAAATTTTTCAAATAGCGCCAAGCCAATGTTTCACCACCTTCTTGAAAATTTTTGTTTCTTGAAGTAATGTTTTTATCGAGTTCTGGACCTTTGATTTGCTGGTAAAATTGATTTTCCAGTTTCAAAAATTTGGTGTTTTCTTCATCAATCAATTTCGGTTCGGAGGTCATTGTTGCTTTCCAGCGCTTTTCCCAATCGCTTCTGTTTTTCAGCTTGCGAATGATGCCATTGGTGCGACTTTCTTTCCAATTTATTCCTTTTTCCTTGAAGAAAGATTGCATTTGTAAATCGCGATCAAAAGTGAGTTTGTTGCCAATTTCCTGATGCGAAAAGACGTTTTGAATATCAAATTCTTCAGCTAAACTTTGAAAAACAGCTTGAACCTCTTTGTGAAAAATATAAACTTGAGCTTTTAAATCTTGAAGCTTTGCATTCATATCCATCAACGATTCATAGACAAAGCGCCAATGTCGTACATCGCTGTCTTCGTAAGCCATTACGCTTGGTTCGAAACAATACAAAAGCAAAATTGGAAGCGATTCTTTTTGAGCCAAAAACAAAGGTTCGTGGTCTGTAAAACGCAAATCGCGCTTGAACCAAACGATGTTTATTTTTTGTTTCAAAGTAAAAGAAAATTCGATATCAAGATTGTTGTTATTAACAAGGGTTTCAATCGAAATGTTCTAAACTAAAAGAAATAGAGATGACAGATAAATTTTTTTCTAATTTATTTTTAGCTAACTTAGTTTCAAATCTATTATTATGAAAAAGCAATCGAGAGGTTTTCTGAGTTCATTATTATTTGGCATTTTAGTATTAGGAGTTTTGTTTTCTTGCAAAAAGAATCCAACTCCGCCTATCCCAACGGACAGCTTAATACTCGGCTCACAAATTAGCATTAATGTTCAAGGAAGAATAACTGATGAGTTAGGTCAACCAATCGAGGGAGCAACAGTCAAAGCAGGTTATAGCAGTCAAACTATTCAAACAGATGTAAATGGAGTTTTTCGATTCGAAAATATTAAAGGATATGAAAATCTAGGTTTTGTCACAGTTTCAAAATCAGGATATTTCAATGGTTCACGCTCATTTTTACCAATCGAAGCAGGAGATAATTTTGTGCGAATTAGTTTGATAAAGAAAAATCTTAGTGGACAATTTCAAAGTACAACTGGAGGAACGATTTTATCTAATGGAGTAAAGGTTGTCTTTCCAGCTAATGCCATAACTAGAAACGGTATTGATTACAATGGTATCGTTAAAGTATACGTTTGTAATATCAACCCTGACGATGAAAACATTGCTGATTTAATGCCAGGAAGTTTGTTTGGAGAAATGAATAACGAAGCAAAACTCCTTGTTTCTTTTGGAATGGTTAATGTGGAATTGAAGGATTCTGAAAATAATAATTTGCAAATAAAATCAGGGCAAAAAGCAACAGTTCATTTTCCTCTACCTAATTCTATTTTAGCAGATTCCCCAGAAACAATTGATTTGTGGCATTTTGATGAAACACAAGGTTTTTGGAAGAATGAAGGTACTGCTACAAAAACAGGAAATGAGTACATCGCAGAGGTTGGACATTTTTCCTGGTGGAATTTCGATCAACCAGAGAATTTTTCTAGAATAGAGTTATCTGTTAAAGATTATAACAACAAACATATGTCAAACATAAAAGTAGTGTTTGAAACGTCAAGTTTTGGAAATGGTATCCAATACACTAATAATGAAGGCAACATTTCAGCAATGATTAGAAAAGATCAAAACGTAACTGCAAAAGCATTTATGTTATGTAATGGTAATTATACTTTAATTCACACTCAAGTTTTAGGTTCAACGTTTACGGAAACAAATCATTCAATAATTATTCCTCAAATTCCAAGTATTATAAAAGTTTCTGGACAAGTTTTAACTTGTAATGATTTACCACTTAATTATGGTTACGTAATTGCAAACAATCAAATTTACTTTTGTGATGACGGAAAATATACATTTCTAACTTGTGAAAATACACTTAAAATTTATGGAGTAGATTTATTAAACCATCGAACATCAAATATTATTACCCGAGAAATTAGCGGTCAAGAAGTCATATTAAATGATTTAAAACCTTGTAACGATGTTGTTTTAAGTTCGGTTACTGATGATGGTTATAATTACAAAACGATTCAAATTGGAGACCAAGTTTGGATGGCTGAAAATTTACGCACAACAAAATATAGCAATGGTGATTCCATTCCTAAAGTTTTAAATTCTCAAACGTGGGGGAGTTTAACTTCAGGAGCATATACGACCTATAACAATGGGGATGAAAAGGGAAAAATCTATGGTAATTTATACAATTATTACACTATTATAGACAGTCGAAATGTTTGTCCAGCAAATTGGCATGTTCCTTCATCAGGGGAAGTTGAAATTATGAAAAATTACCTAATAAACCTTTATGGAACTTCAGAAATTGGAGGCAAATTAAAAGCTGTTGGAATTTTTACTGAAGGTACTGGATTATGGAGAACGCCAAATTTAGGTGCAACAGATGAACAAGGTTTTAATGCTCTACCTGGAGGAATGAGAGGTTTTGCTGAATTAGGTTTTAAGATGAGAATGTGGTCAGTTAACCCAACTGCAGTTCTTGGAGCTGATGTTTGGGTTTTAAGCAACGATTCAAATGAATTTCTGCAAGAGGCTTCCTACAGTGAAGTTCAGGGCTTTTCTATAAGGTGTATTAAAGACTAAGTGATTATTAAATCCATTATCTTGTTTTATCTTAAGCGAAGAAAAATCGCGCTTGAACCAAACGATGTTTATTTTTTGTTTCAAAATCAATTCTGATCAAACATCAAACATCCAAAATCAAGCATTTTTTATGCTTCCCATTCCACCATCCACGTGCATAATCTGTCCTGTAATCCAGCTTGAATTTTCAGAAAGTAGAAATTCTACCATATTCGCAAGGTCTTTTGGTTCACCAATTTTTTTCAAAGGATGACGATTCGCACTTGCTTCGATTTTTTCAGGCGTGCTCAATAAACGTTCTGCCATTGGCGTATGTGTCAAAGAAGGTGCAACGCAATTCACTCGGATTTTTGGTGCAAATTCAGCAGCCAATGATCGAGTTAGACCTTCAATTGCACCTTTACTTACTGCAATAGAAGCATGGAAAGGCATTCCAGTTTGAACTGCAACTGTGCTAAACAACACTATCGAAGCTTTGTCGGATAATTGCAAGTTTGGTGTGTATGTTTGAATGCTTTTTATGGCACCTAAAACATTGATGTTGAAATCGTTCAGAAAATCATTTTCTTTCAAACCTCTAAACGGTTTTAGGTTGATTGAGCCTGGAAAATAAACCAAACCATCGATTGTTCCTTCTAATTTTGGAAAACTAGTTTCGCCACTGGGTGTGTATTCATAAAACTCCGTAAAAGGAGCATCAGGTTCGTTTCTTGAAATGGATATAACACGTTCATTTTTTGCAAAAAGTGCTTTTGCGACTTCTTTTGCAACAGCTGATGAAGCTCCAATTAGTAAAGTTGTTTTCATAATCTTTAAACATCCCAATCATTGAAATTGTTTTTTAAAAACTATTGAGAAGTTAAGTTGCACTAAAGTATTTTCTCTTTATTTTCTTTTCACCGCGGTGAATCCTTCATGGTTCGAAATGAATTTCCATTAAATTTTCCATAAAAATCAAATTATACTTTTATTTTTGTTTGAAATAAATTAATAGTTGCTTAAATCGAAAATATGAAATTTGTAAAAACGCTCAGCTTATTCACAGTAGCTTCACTTTTTGTTGCTTGTGGTTCATTAAAAAATTCCTCAAAAGGAAGCTCTGAAGGGGAAAAATTATTAGAAGTATATTGCAGTGGTGATGAATTCTTAAATAATAAAGAATATTTTAGAGCAACTGGAATTGGTGAAAGTATGGACCAAATGGCCGCTAATAAAAAAGCAAGGTCAAACGCACAAGGAGAGTTAGCAAAAACACTTAATTCAACAATGAAAATTGTAACAGATAACTATGTTAAATCTAGCGAAGTAAACAACAAAGAAGAACTAACAGAAAAATTTGAAGAATTATCAAGAACAGTTGTAAATCAGCAATTGGAAGGTGCTAGAAAAATTTGTGAGAAATACACCAAAACTAAAGAAGGAAACTATAAATGCTACATGGCACTAGAGCTTTCTGGTAAAGAAATGTTAGCAAAATACAACGAAAAAATCATCGCTGATCCTTCTATAAAAGCAGATTATGATTACGAAAAATTTAAGAAAACTTTCGATGAAGAAATGCTGAAATTGGAGCAAAAAAATAAATAATTGATTCTGAAGTATTTGTAAAAATGTCTTGAAAACTCAAGGCATTTTTTTTATTCAATTTTGCCAAAACATGAAAAATATTTTTTTATTGCTTTTTCTTATTCTATGTTCAAATAGTGCTTTTTCACAAAAAAAGAAGAAGCCTGATTGGGTGCAGAATTATCCAACACTTGAAAATGATTATATCGGAATAGCTTCTGCGAAAAAGTCAACTGCAAATTATAAAGAGCTGGCAAAACAAAATGCTTTAAACATGCTCTCCAATTCAATTTCTGTCAATGTTTCGGTGGTATCTGTTTTAGCCCAAAATGAACCAATAAAGAATTTACAGAAGAGTTTAATGAAGTAACCAAAACGCAAACCAAAAACTATATCGAAGGTTATGAAATAAAGGGCGAATGGGAGGATAAAAAAAACTATTGGGTATTTATTAAAATTAATAAACAAAAGTTTCTCGAAAATAAAGAACGAAAAAAAAATGAAGTCACTCTGCAAGCATTTGACATTTTCAAAAATGCACTAAATCAAGATCAAGCGAATCAAATCCAATTAGCCTTGCTCAATTATACACGAGCATTAAGTTTATTAAGCCCTTTTTTATCAGAAACAATTGTTGTGAATGACAACGGCAAATCCATTTATTTGGCCAATGAAATTGTAAATCAAGTTTCAAAGTTATTTAAAGAGATTAATTTTAATACCCCAAAATCCGCTTTAAAAACTTACCAAGCGGAAGCATTAACAAATGTAGAATTAACGGCCTATAGAGGCTCCACAAATTTATCTTACATTCCATTGAAATTTGAAACAAGTGACGTAGAAATTATTGGTAAAAATCATCAAACAAACAATCAAGGAAAATGTATATTTTCTACTAACCCTTTCTTACAAAAAGAGAAACAGAAATACCTTATAGCTGTATTTGTAAACTTTGAAGCCTTATTGAAAGAGGCCACTCATGATAATCTAATTATCAATCTTTTTGCCAACTTAACGCCCAATGTGTTAACCATAACTATTGAAAATTCAAATTCAATGTTTGACAGAAGTGACCGTTCATTCTTTCAAGGTACAAGTACACCATCGAACTTTCAGAATCAATCTTCTTTTGGAACAACTAATAAATCTAGCGAAAGTTTAAAATACACCAATTTTGAAACCATGCGAGATGCGTTGAAGTTAAAATTTTCTTCTGAGCAACTAGAAATCATTTCGTTTAATGCCCCCAATTTACCAATCGATGCGAAACAATTGGCTTCTTTAATTTCAGAAATTCCATTTGACGAGCAAAAAATTAATGTCGTAAAAATTTATTTACCTTATTTGACTAGTAAACCTAAAAATCTTTACAACATTTTGGTAAAGGAAATTACTTTCGAAAATAATAAAATTGAATTAAAGAGGATGTTAGAGGCTGGTAATTAGAAGGGTTTTAATGTTTACTTTTGAATCAAACGAACTGAATTATGTTGACTTTTCGCGCTTTATTGTTAGTTGGAATTGGTGGCGGAATTGGCAGTATTTTACGTTATGTTTCCAGTTGGTTGATAACAAAAAACGTTTCCACAAACTTTCCTTTAGCAACATTTTCAGTGAATATTTTCGGTTGTCTACTCATCGGAATTTTAATTGGAATTTTTGGCAAACAACTTTCACCCAACGACGATTTGAAGTATTTATTCATCACAGGTTTTTGTGGTGGTTATACAACGTTCTCAACATTCTCAGCTGAAAATATCCAATTGATTCAAAGTGGAAATTATGTGATACCTGCGCTGTACATCACTTCAAGCGTTCTATTTGGAATACTCGCAGTTTTTCTTGGAATGGTTATGTTGAAATGATTAAGAATTACTTATCATTCAACCCAACTCCTAATCCAAACATTGCTGCCGTTATTCCTAAATGAAGAATTAGAACGACTTTTTGCCACATTGGACGATCGTTCCATTTTTGCTCTATGTCAAAAGGGTCAAAGGCTAAACCAATTCCGAAAGAAGCGGTTGCTTGCATGTAATCTTTATTAACAAGTGCTTGATAGCTACCCAAAGCTAAAAATCCTAAATAAAGAAATTTATTAATGCTAGTATTCATGGTTTTTTTCTACAAAAAAAGACAAGAATTCTAGCTTAAAATTGTCAAAAGTTGCTTTTTTTCATTTGACCAGGAGAAATTCCAAATTCTTGTTTAAAGGCTTTTGTAAAAGTTGGCGTGTCTGCAAAACCTAATTGAAAGGTAATTTCAGCAATTGGTTTACCAAGTACTAATTCTTGTTTTGCAAGTTGTAGTTTTTTTCTTTTGAGGTATTGGTAGGGAGAAATTCCAAATGTGTTTTTGAATAAACGAATAAAATGGTATTTAGAAATCCCAATTTCATTGCTTATTTTATCCAGCGAAAGTTGTTCCAAAAGTTGTTCATCGATGTATTCTTTAGCGGCCAATAATGCTCGAAATACTTCTTCATTAGTGTTTATTTTTTTAAAGTCTAACTTATTTAAATGGTCAAAAACAAACCGTTGATCGGTAACAATTGACTCTGCTAGACTGTAAAACAATTCATTTCGTAATAGTTCATCTTCAATAGTTCCCGAAATAATTTTGTGGTTGATTTCATTAATGGAGTAGCCTAAACTTGTGTTTTTAGCCTTGTATTTATTGACAAAAAACTGATCTGAAAGTAAAAATTGACTTAAATCTTCGGAGGACAAAGTGTGGTAATCTGCAACTTCAGTGATAATTTGATTTGAAATATCAATACATAATCCTTGTGCTGGTTCTGGTTGATTTACTTGAACTATTGCTGATGTAAATTCATTTCCAATAATATATTCTCCAGCTTTAACGGTGTACTTTTTATCGTTTGCATAATAGATTTCTTCGCCAAAAGCAACGTACTTAATGCCTACACCAGAAAAAGGCATTTCTCCTTCAATTTTCTTAACTTTTGAAAATCGAATTGCGTTATTATCAAGATCGTTGTAAATGGTTTTATTCATTTTTTAAGAATAATATCGATGGAATTAGCCCTAGCTGTTTGTTTAATTTAGTGAGTATTATTTTTTAATAATCTTCCAATAACCTGTTTTATCGCTTCCTACACGTTCAATAGAACCGTTCTTTTTTAATTGTCCAATTTTTCTTTTCACGGTACTTAAACTAATACCTAATTTTTCGCTTAGTTCAGCTGTGTTAATGTGTTTATTTTTTTCAATCAAAGAAAATACAGTGTCATTTACAATGTCAAATTCGCTTTTTACAGTGTCAGAAAAGTGAATGTGTAGCTCTCGGTTTTTTAAAGAATGACTTTCATTTAAAAGTAAATTCGAAAGAAAATGAATAAGATAATCTTTTGATTTATAAATTCCATTAGCTATGTTTTCATAATTCGCACGCACTAATGCATTCCGAAAATACAAGGAATGATTAGCAAATAAGTCATTATTTACCTCTTTAAAGCCCAATTGACGCAGGTATTTTATTAAAAAGATAGCGGTTGTTCTTGTGTTTCCTTCTCCAAAAGGATGAATTTGCCATAAATCAGAAGTAAAATAGGCTAAATGTTCTATGATTTCAGAAATCGATAAGCCTTTAAAGTTGAATCTTTTTTCCTGAAGTAAATCATATTCAAGTGTTTCTTTCAAATTTTCCGCATTAGCATACAATACAGTTTCTCCGTTTAGTACCCACTCAGCTTTAGTGATATTGTAATCCCTTATTATTCCAGCGTGATTATAAATTCCTTGAAACAATCTTTTGTGAATAGTAAGATATTCCAAGGAAGAAAAAGAAAATGTTTTTTCATTTAATAACTCTGTAATTCTTACTGAAACTTTATCTGCTTCTTCAGTGCGATTATCGTCTGAGTTTAATGGTTGTTGTTGATAGTAATTGTGAATTCTTTGCTTAACATCTTCCAAAGAAATGTCACCTTCTATGTTTTGTTTTGCGCTTGCGATCAAATATTCCGATGGCGTTAAACCATCAACTTTTTGTAGTCCAATTGCTGTTTTCCAAGCTTTAGCTTTTTCTGATTTATTTGGTTCTCCTTGTACTAAGTATTCATCAAAATTATCCATTTATTATTTTTTGGATGTTCAGTATTGTTGCTTTTTAAAAGTCAATGTCCAACCTTTCTACACCTTCACCAACTCAATTTTTGTATCACCCACTTCTTCAATATCTGTTAATAAAGCCTCAGCTGAAACAGTAGTAAATTCGATGTCATTTGCCAACACTTCCGCGCAAATATAGTCCTTGTTGGCAGCAGTTGCTGCTTGAACAAAAGCACTGGTTTCGATGCTTAATATAATTCTATCAGTAACGTCCAAACCACTTTCTTTTCGCAAGTTTTGAACTCTATTTACGATTTCACGTGCAATTCCTTCTGATTTCAAACTTTCAGAAATGGTAATATCCAAGGCAACAGTCAGTCCACTTTCGCTTGCAACCAGCCATCCAGGAATGTCCTGCGCATTGATTTCAAAGTCAGCTAAATCCAAGTTGATTTCCGTTTCTTCGATGCTTCCCGACCAACCATTATTTTGCTCAATTGCCGCGATGTCGTCTTGTGAAAAACCAGCAACGATTCCAGCGATTACCTTCATTTGTTTACCGTATTTCGGACCAATCGTTTTGAAATTTGGCTTGATACTTTTAACTAAAATTCCAGCGCCATCACCCAACAATTCCAATTCTTTCACATTCACTTCAGAAAGAATCAAGTCTTGAACGTGCTTCAAATTTTCAGCCACTTCTTTGTTCAAAACAGGAATCATAATTTTTTGCAAAGGCTGACGCACTCGGATATTGTGTTTCTTGCGTAATCCTAGAACCAAGGAACAAGCTTGTTGTGCCAATTCCATTTGCGTTTCTAATTTCTTATCAATCCAGTTTTCGTTAACAGCAGGGAAATTCGCTAAATGAACGGATTCAGCTGTGTTTTTAACTGAAACTTTATTCAAGTCCAAGAACAATTGATCCATATAGAAAGGCGCAATTGGCGCTGCTAACAAGGCAACTGTTTCCAAGCACGTATAAAGCGTTTGATACGCACACAATTTATCTTTGGGGTCGTCGCTTTTCCAGTAACGTCTACGACACAAACGCACGTACCAATTCGACAATTGATCACTCACGAAATCTTGAATCGCACGTCCAGCTTTTGTGGGTTCGTAATCGGAGTAAGCAGCATCCACTTCTTGAATCAATGAATTCAATTTTGATAATACCCAACGATCGATTTCAGGTCGCTCATTCAAAGGAACTTCTGCTTCTGAAAAATCAAATCCATCGATGTTTGCATATAGTGAGAAAAACGAATACGTATTGTAAAGCGTTCCAAAGAATTTACGTTGAATTTCTGCGATTCCTTCTAAGTCAAATTTCAAGTTGTCCCAAGGTTGCGCATTCGTAATCATGTACCAACGTGTCGCATCTGGACCGTATTTTTCTAACGTTGAAAATGGATCTACTGCATTGCCTAAACGTTTCGACATTTTCTGTCCGTTTTTATCTAGTACCAATCCGTTTGAAACCACGTTTTTATAAGCAACAGAATCAAAAACCATGGTTGAAATGGCGTGTAAAGTATAGAACCAACCACGTGTTTGATCGACTCCTTCTGCAATGAAATCAGCAGGATAACCTGTTCTGTTTTCAATTAATTCTTTGTTTTCAAAAGGATAATGCCACTGCGCATAAGGCATCGCACCTGAATCAAACCAAACGTCGATGAGATCTGCTTCGCGTTTCATCGGTTTTCCAGAAGGCGAAACCAACACGATTTTATCCACTAAATGTTTGTGTAAGTCAATTTGCGCATAATTATCCGCTGACATGTTTCCAATTTCGTAATTCGCCAATGGATTTTCAGTCATTAAGCCAGCTGCAACTGCTTTGTCTGCTTCATTTTTCAACTCTTCCACAGAGCCAATGCATACTCGCTCGTCACCTTCATCTGTTGACCAAATAGGAATTGGAATTCCCCAATAACGCGAACGCGATAAGTTCCAATCGTTAGCGTTTTCTAACCATTTTCCGAAACGTCCCGAACCTGTTGATTCTGGTTTCCAGTTGATGGTATTGTTTAATTCCACCATGCGGTCCTTTTTGTCCGTCACGCGAATGAACCAAGAGTCCAACGGATAGTATAAAACGGGTTTGTCTGTTCGCCAGCAATGCGGGTAGCTGTGCTCGTATTTTTCAATTTTGAAAGCTTTACCTTCATTTTTCAATTTAAGAGCAATACGTTCATCAACAGATAAATATGATTTTAAATCTGGTATGATTGATTTTAATTGTTCACGTTGTTTAGTAAATTCAATCTCTTTTTCTTCATCCGTAAGATATTCGGCTTTTACATACTCTCCCGCAAAACCAAACATTTCATCTTTCACTTCAGGGCGAAAACGACCTTGTAAATCCACTAATGGTACCAAATTATTGTTTTCGTCTCTCACGAGCATTGGCGGCACACCAGCATCTTTTGCCACTTTCGCATCATCAGCTCCAAAAGTCGGCGCTGTATGTACGATTCCCGTTCCATCTTCTGTCGTTACGAAATCTCCAGGAATCACTACAAATGCTTTTTCAGGATTTTCATCTGGCAAGCAATAAGGTAGCAATTGTTCGTATTTGATACCAACTAAATCTTTTCCAAGGCAAGTTCCTTTAATTGAATAAGGAATGTGTTTTTCTTTTAATCCTTTTATAAAACTTGCTAAAAATTCATTTTCATCAAAATCAGGAGAACTGAAAACATCTAATAGACTTTTTCTACTTTCATTTCTACTTTCAATTTTTCCAAATTCTAATTTAAATTTCTCAAATTCATTTTCATCGTCACAATTAAAGAAAC
>RFNX01000454.1 GCA_009926905.1 Flavobacteriales bacterium | reverse complement strand
GCTACAATCATTCCACGTTGACCTTTACCAATCGGCGCGAATAAATCCATAATACGAGTCGAAAGCGTTTCTTGCTTGTGACCTGTCAATTTGAATTTTTCTGAAGGGAAAAGTGGTGTTAAATATTGGAAAGGCACACGGTCGCGAATGTAAGAAGGATGTCTTCCGTTAATAGATTCTACTTTCACCAATGGGAAAAATTTCTCTCCTTCTTTCGGAGGACGAATGGTTCCTTTTACTGTATCTCCTGTTTTCAAACCAAATAATTTGATTTGATTTTGAGAAACGTAAATATCATCCGGTGAAGGCAAATAGTTATAATCTGATGATCTCAAGAATCCGTAACCGTCTTGAATTACTTCCAAAACACCTTCTGCAGATACAATTCCAACTAAATCGTAATTTTCTTCAGGAACTTTTTCTTCTATTCTTTCCTGATGTTGATTTGGGTTTTGATTTTGTTGATTTGGATGTTGATGTTGTGGTCGATTCTGATTTGGATTCTGATTGGGATTTTGATGTTGCGGACGGTTTTGATTCGGATTTTCGTTTACTGGTTTCGAATCAGTATTCCCTTGGTTTTGTCCATCATTAGCTACTTGTCTATTTTGTTGATTTGGATTTGGCTGACGTTGCGCATTTCCTTCAACTTGTTGATTTGGCTGACGATTTTGGTTTGGATTATTTTGATTGGGGTTATTCTGGTTTGGATTAATGCGTTGATTTTTCTGATTCGGATGTTGAGGTTTGCGCAGCACTACAACTTTTTCTTCCGTTTGAACAGGTTTTTCAGCAATTATCTCTGGTGTTTCCGTAACTTCCTCTTGAGTAACTTCTGGAGTAACAATTGGAGTTTCTTCCTCTTTCACTTCAGCTTCAACAATTTGCTCTTTTTTAGTGAATTTTAACGGCTTTTCAACAACAACTTTTTCTTCAACGATTACTGTTTTTCGCTTGCGTTTTCCTTTTCCTGCATCTTCTTTTGATTCAAAAGTTTCAGTATTTACTGGCACCTCAGCAAACAAATCCAAATGAGCTGCTTCTTTTTTTGACTCTTTAACTTTGGTAATCACAGGCGCTTCATCACCCATAATTTTATTGATAAGTTCTGCTTTCTTATAATCTGAGATTTGCTCTATTCCTAGCGATTCGGCAATAACTCTTAAGTCTGAGATTTTTTTTGTCTCTAATGTTTTACGATCCATTTAGATTGTGCTAATTTTTTTTTTGATTTCTTAGCGATTGAGTAATCACTAATTTTCTTGTAGAATTGATGGCAAGTTTAGTGAAAACAATTGAATTAACAATGAAATAATATGAATTCTATGTCTTTCTTTTTTTCTTTTTTGCTGCTGGAAACAATATGTTATTCAAAATCAAGCGATAACCTGGAGAATTAGGATGTAAACTTAAATTAGTAACTGGGTCGCCAACAAAATGTTGATAGTCTTCTGGGTCGTGTCCGCCGTAAAATGTCCATGTTCCTTGCCCCATTTCACCATGAATATAACGAGCAGTTCCAGCAGATTTATTTTCGCCTAAAATTAGCACATTCGACTTGATAAATTCTTTTCTAAAATCAGTAGTTTGACCCATGAAACCATTGATTACGTCTACATGACATTGTGTTAACATCGTTGGTACAATGTCCCATTTGGCAGAAAAGTCGAAAAGCGAAAATTGATCAACTGGCTCGGTGATAATACGGTTATTTCGTAAATCAGACGCATCAATATCAGAATACTCATAAACCATCGGATCTTTAATCAAATGAAAATCTTTGAAAGCAAATGTTTGATTAAAATCCAATTTATCTTGCGCACGCGTGTCGGAAGGGTCGCCATCAAAAACAGCTTCACAAATATCTGTTCCTTGAGAGGCTAAAGCAATATCAAAACTATCAGTCCCACTGCACATCGTAAAAAGAAATCCTCCACCTACTACAAAGTTTTTTAAGTTTTTAGCTACAGCTAATTTCAACTCAGAAACTTTTTTGAAACCTAACATTTTAGCATCACTTTCTGCAATTCTCACTTGTTCCTGGTACCAAGCTTGATAACGTGCTGAGCTATAAAATTTTCCATATTGACCTGTAAAATCTTCGTGATGCAAGTGCAACCAATCGTATTTTGGAAGCATCCCAACAACAATCGCTGAATCGTAGATTTTATCGTATTTGATTTCTGCATATTCTAAGACTAAAGTAACAGCGTCGTCCCATGGTTGTTTGTTTGGGGGCGTATATACAGCTATTTTAGGTGCTTTTTCCAATTGTACAATCTCCATATTCACTTCAGGATTCGCAATCATCGAACGAATTTGATTCACTTGTCCGTCTGTTAAAACGTCGTAGCGTACACCACGAATCAATAATTCTTCCTCCAAAGTTTTCAAATGTGGCATCAAGAATGCACCGCCTTTATAATTCAACAACCACTCAATAGTGATCTCATTTTCCAAGGTCCAAAACGCAACGCCGTAGGCTTTCAAATGATTCGTTTGACTTTCGTCCATTGGAACCAAAATCTGAGTTGCTTTTAAAGGCAAAACACTAAGTAAGAAAAATAATAGAATTATGTTTTTCATTTTTTAAAATGGGTTTTCGTCAACGTCTCTTTTGTCAAATAAATCATCTTCTCTATCATCAACAACCGTGCTATTCATTTTACTTGGTATTGTATACGAATTTTCACTATTGAAAGCTGCCATCACAGGAGAAAGTGGTTTCGAAAGTTCTAAATCTGGCATTTCGTTCAAGTTTTCGAAGCGCGCATAATTCGGGACAAAGCGTAAACGCACTCTTTCTAACGAACCATTTCTATGTTTTGCAATGATTATTTCACCTACATCTTTCAACGATTGACCGTCTTCATCTTGAGTAATCCCATAATAATCAGGACGATAAATAAATGAAACGATATCTGCATCTTGCTCGATTGCTCCCGATTCACGTAAGTCAGAAAGTTGTGGGCGTTTGTCACCTCCGCGTTGTTCTACCGAACGACTTAACTGTGAAAGCGCGACAATTGGTACGTTTAATTCTTTTGCAATTTCTTTTATGGATCGTGAAATTGTTGAAATTTCTTGCTCGCGATTCCCACCACCTTTGCCATCTTTAGCCGACATTAACTGCAAGTAATCGATGATGATTAATTCAATTTTATGTTGTTGTTTTAAGCGTCTACATTTTGCACGAAAGTCAAAAATAGACAAGCCTGGTGTATCGTCAATGAATAAAGGTGCTGTTGAAAGTTTTGAAATACGTGAGTGCATTTGTTGGAATTCGTGGTCAGCTAAATCGCCTTTTCTCAATTTCTGAGCATCGATACGTGCTTCACTGGCAATCAAACGTTTAACCAATTGTACAGCCGACATTTCAAGTGAAAATACAGCAACTGGCATATTGTAATCGACCGCAGTGTTTCTTGCCATTGAAAGTACAAAGGCAGTTTTTCCCATTCCGGGACGTGCTGCCAAAACAATCATATCTGAACGTTGCCAACCTGAAGTAACTTTGTCTAATTCAAAGAAACCAGTCGGAACACCTGAAATACCATCTGAATTTTGAGATGCTTTTTCAATTTCTTGAATGGCCTCTCTCACAACACTTTGCATAGATGCAACCTGTTTACTCATATTCTTTTCAGCAATTGCAAACAAATTTCCTTCCGCGCTTGTCAATAAGTCAAAAACGTCTTTTGTATCGTCAAATGCATCGCGAATGATTTCGCTACTTACTTTTATTAACTCTCTTTTAATGGATTTTTCTACGATGATTCGTGCATGAATTTGAATGTGAGCTGAACTTCCTACACGATTTGTAAGAGAAGCAATATAAGAAGCTCCTCCTGCTGCTTCCAACTCACCTTTTTTCTGCAAATTAGATGTCACTGTAACCAAATCAACATGACTCGGCTCTCCAAAAACATCGCGAATTGCCTTATAAATGTATTGATGCTTAGGGTCGTAAAAACTATTTTGATGTAAAATATCAATGATTTCATTTACCGCATTTGAGTCTAACATCATTGCACCTAAAACAACTTGCTCGATGTCAACTGCTTGTGGTGGAATTTTACCCAAATCGCCCGTTAGGACGGATGGTGTCTTTACTCTGGAAATTGGTTTGCGGCTATTTTCTGGTGTATCCATTCAACAAATATACGCAATGCGCATGTGTCCTCATCGAAGGTTGATAAATAGTTTATTAAAAGATCTTAAAAGAGATTATCAACAATTGTTAAGAAATCAAACCAATTCTTTTTTCGCTTTAGCAGTACCAATCGTTTCTGTTATGTAATCAATTTCTCGCTTTGGACTGCGTGCGGGCGAATGTGAACGTCCATAAAAAATGATTTGTAAATGCAATTTATTCCATCTTTCTTCTGGAAATAAAGCCTTTGCATCGCGTTCGGTTTCTTCGACATTTTTACCACTTGTGATTCCCCAACGCGTCAACAAACGATGAATGTGCGTATCTACAGGAAATGCAGGAAAACCGAAAGATTGAGACATCACAACAGATGCAGTTTTATGTCCAACGCCAGGTAATTCCTCTAATAAATCAAAACTTGCTGGTACTTCACCTTTGTATTTCTCGATTAAAATTCCCGAAAGTTCCCAAATTGCTTTTGCTTTTTTTGGAGACAAACCACAAGGTCGAATGATGGCTTGAATTTCAGAAATTTCCAATTTCACCATGTCAAAAGGATTGTTTGCCAATTTGAACAGAGCTGGAGTTACAGTATTCACGCGCGCATCTGTACATTGCGCCGACAACAAAACTGCAATTAATAACGTGTAAGAATCTGTGTGATCCAAAGGAATAGGTGTTTCTGGATACAATTTTTCCAGTTCTTCCATGATGTAAATCGCCTTTTGTTTTTTAGTCATATTAATAAAAACCCAAAGTTAGTAGATGTAACCAACGATTTTCAGTTACAAGAAAATAAATCAACAATGAACCCGAAACGTAACGAGTGTAATAATGACCAATGGCGAAGAAAACATCGTCTTTTTTGTAAAAAAGAAATACTATTGGAACAAGAAAAAGGATCCAAATAACTGATTGTGCCCAGTAAAATGTAAAGTGAACAGGAATTTCGGAGCTCGAAAAATACGAATTTTTATGCGCCCTTGTAGGATGTTTAAAAATACGGGTAGTTTCTAATGTGAAAAATGGAATGTAATTAAAGTCCAAGTTTGAATTTTGGTTTAAAAACAAGCGTTTTCCGGATTTTGTCTCAATCAAACAAACTTCGTTTTCAGATGTGCTGTTGAAACTTGTTTGGAGTAACCGGTTACTAATTCTTGTTCTTTAATGCTTGGTAAAAAAACATCGGCCACCATCAAAACCACTACAAAAAAACAGAGAAATGTAACTCCTTTGAAAGCCAGCCAAAGTTTGCCATTTCGCAATTTTTTATAAAATAATAATTGGGCTTCGTGTTCTTGTTTTAGCTTATTCCTAGTAAATTTTCGTGCCTTTTCTCGGTAAATTTCTTCTTGCTTTGCTCGCAATTCTTCTTCAGTTGGCGCATTTGAAAAAGTGGTTGATTTTACTGATGAAGGCGACAACAATTGTTGATAAGCATGGTTGATTGCAATGAACATTTTGTCGGCGTCAGGACTTGGATTTCGATCGGGATGAAATTTCTTTGCTAACTCTTTATAACGCTTACGAATTTCTTTTTCGGTAGCGTTTTGCGGCAACCCTAAAATATCATAGTAACGATTTCCAGCCATTCTGTTTGATTTTAGAAGTTGATTCTTTGCGCATTATTTTACCACTTTCTGTTCTTATGAATTGAGTTATGAAAGCAACTTTTTTTGGAATTTCAAATTTCACAAGATACTTTTCTAAATCACTTTTTTGAATAAATATTTCTTTTTCGCTTTCAATTAGTAGTACTGCAATTGAACCCAAACGCTCATCTGGCAAGGAAGTTACAATAAACTTAGAAGGAAATAGATGTGAAATTTTAGATTCAATTTGTTCTGGGTTCAATTTTAAACCACCACTATTAATAATAAAATCGGCCCTGCCCAACCATTCAAAATGAGTTCCATCAACTAATTGTATTAAATCATTTGTTGCCAATGGCGCTTCAAAA